>NZ_JAVIYN010000001.1:0-223302 GCF_036665975.1 Jeotgalicoccus huakuii
AAGAAAACCAAACCTCAGCCGAGGTTTGGTTTTTTTGTTGGGAAAATTTCTGTTTTTAAGCGAAAGAGGAAATGCCTCTAATACATATGGTCAAACGTTAAATAATGTTGTATAAATGATATGTAAATGAAAAATGGAGGTTAAGTATTGTTCATAACAGAACGTCATCGTCCCTCTGAACTTTTGCACATGGAAGCTATGTTTAGCCGCTCAAAATTAGATGATAAAAACCACAATCAGTTAGAAAATCTTCGGAGAGGTTATGAAGGTGAATGTATCTATGACAATATCTTTAATGAAGTTGGTCATGATAATTCATATATTTATAGAGATGTCTATTTGAACATTGAAGACAGCACCACTCAGTACGATAGTTTAATCGTTACCGAAGAAGGTGTCGTCGTCAACGAAATTAAAAACTTTAGCGGGACTTATACCGTAAGTGATGACAGCTGGGCAAAAGGAAATTTTGAGTTACCCGACGATCCATTCGCACAGCTGCGTCGTGCTATTGGTAAGATGAGACGATTATCTTTATCGTCCGATTTACAATTTAAAGTCAGTGGCAAGTTAATATTTCCTAATGAAGAATGTACTTTAATTATTGCCGATGAGTCCTTGAAACAAAATATTATAATTAGAAGTAATTTGAGACGATACTTAGCTCGTTTTAAGAACAGTTTTAGCGGAAATTTCGCTCGGGAAATTTGTGAAGTGATTACTGAACATATCGTTGTCAATCCCTACTTCAAATCAGCAGTCGACTTTGATGACGTCCGTCACGGTATCTACTGTAGTGAATGCGCCGGGTTTGAGGTCGATTCTGAGCGATTTCATTTTAGGTGTTCATCCTGTGGCTCATATGAAACCAAAGAAACTCATTTTGTCCGTGCAATTAGTGACTATAAATACTTGTTCGGAAAATTGCCGATGACAACAAATCGTATGATGGAATTTACAAATTATAAGTTCAGCAAGCGTTCTGTTCAAAGATTGTTGGCTAAGTATTGTGATCGAGAGGGAATTTATAAATCGACGAGTTATAAATTTAAATACTACGATTTCGAAGATGCGATGTCGAAACAACCTAGAAATATACGATATAAGGATAGAATAGATTAGGTGATCTACGATGTGCGCCAATGAGAGAGCACCGTTGGCGCGCAAACAGAAATACGCGCCAATGAGCAGACGCTGTTGGCGCGCAAATGGAAATACGCGCCAATGAGAGAGCGCCGTTGGCGCGCAAATGGAAATACGCGCCAATGAGAGAGCGCCGTTGGCGCGCAAACAGAAATACACGCCAATGAGAGAGCGCCGTTGGCGCACAAACGGAAATACTCTCGAGCGCCCAATCAATCAAGGCGCGTAAGCTAAAAAAATGATAAAATAAAGGACATGAAATGAAGAAAACGGAGGGAAATGTATGTCGATTAATTGGTTCCCTGGACATATGGCAAAAGCACGTAGGCAAATCGAGGAAAGTTTAAAAAAAGTAGATGTTGTCATCGAAATTTTAGATGCGAGGATTCCATATGCATCACAAAACCCGATGCTGGACCAAGTTATTGGTGAAAAGCCGAGAGTCATTATTTTAAATAAGAAAGATATGGCGAGTCAAAGTGAAACAGACCGCTGGATGAATCACTATAAGGCAGAGGGACTTTATCCTGTTGCAATAAATGGTAAGGAGCCTAATATTTTAAAGAAAATTGAAGGTGTCGTCGTAGAAGCGACTAAAGAAATTTTTGAGAGAATGGAACGTAAGGGCATCAATCCACGCGCCATTCGTGCAATGATCGTCGGGATCCCGAATGTTGGAAAGTCAACGATTATCAACAATATTGCAAAGAAAAAAGTTGCGAAAACAGGAAATACACCAGGTGTGACAAAGGCTCAACAATGGATCAAAGCTGGAGGTAAGATGGAACTCTTAGATACCCCAGGCGTACTTTGGCCAAAGTTTGAAGATGAGACGGTAGGCTTAAAATTATCACTTACAGGTGCGATCAAAGACAATGTGGTTAACCTAGATGAAGTGGCAATCTTCGCCTTAAAATTTATGCAAGCACACCATCTAAAGGCTCTGAACAAATTTTATAATATCAATATAGACGAAGACTCAGAAATCGTCGAAATTTTCGATGCTATCGGACAGTCTCGCGGTTTCAAAATGAGCGGAAACGAAATCGACTATGAGCGCGTCACAGAACGTGTCATTTACGATACACGAGACGCTAAGATTGACCTCATGACGTTCGACTTCCCGGAGGATAACTAATCTAATGAAGATTTCAGATATAAAATTAGCCCTCAACAAGATAAAAACCCTGGACGATTTAGCGGCCTCTGAATTTCATTTAGATGAAAGAAAAGGGGTTCAAAACGCGCTTAAATCAAGGGCTCGCACACTTCAAAAAGAAGTCGAATTAATTGAAAAGTATAAAAGAATGATGCGATACGAAAACCAGCACTACGGCAAGATCATTGCAGGCATTGATGAAGCGGGGCGAGGTCCACTTGCAGGGGAGGTTGTTGCAGCAGCAGTGATTCTCCCTTTAGAACATGATTTCTTAGGCCTTGATGATTCAAAGAAAATTCCAGCAAAAAAACGTGCAGCGCTACGTGAAGAGATTATGAAATATGCGGACTATGGTATCGGTGTAGCAACTGTTGAGGAGATTGATACGTTCAACATTTACGAAGCGACCAAACTCGCAATGGACAGGGCTGTAAAAAATTTGAAACACACCCCAGAGCATCTTCTCATCGATGCGATGACCCTGGATAATGGTATTGAACAAACATCACTCATTAAAGGGGATGCGATTTCTAATTCTATTGCAGCAGCTTCTATTATTGCCAAAACGACGCGTGATGAAATGATGATTCAGCATGCAAAAAGATATCCTGATTACGCCTTTGAAAAGAATATGGGATACGGGACGAAAGACCATCTCGAAGGGCTGAAAAATTATGGAGCATGTAGTATTCATAGACGTTCTTTTGAACCGATTAAGAGATATTTTTAAGCTATTTCGTTTTTGAGTAACTTATTACATATAAAATAATGAGGAGAAGGATTTGAAAGTTTACAATCTACATCAATTTTCTTATAATTGAGAATGTAAGCTTTATTAAAAGTCTTAGGAGGAAAATCATGAATATCCATGAGTATCAAGGAAAAGAAATTTTTCGCTCTATGGGTGTAAACGTGCCTGATGGCGGCGTTGCACTTACACCTGATGAAGCAGTTGAAGTTGCAAAAACACTTGATTCAGATGTCTATGTAGTAAAAGCTCAAATCCACGCAGGTGGCCGTGGTAAAGCTGGCGGTGTAAAAATCGCTAAATCGTTAGATGAGGTTAAAGCATATGCTGAGGAACTACTTGGTAAAGTATTAGTGACTCATCAAAACGGTCCAGATGGTACTGAAATCAAGCGTCTTCTTATTGAAGAAGGTTGCGATATCGACAGCGAATACTACTTAGGTTTCGTTATCGACCGCGCGACGAACCGCGTTACATTAATGGGTTCTGAAGAAGGCGGAACGGAAATCGAAGAAGTTGCAGAAAAAACTCCTGAAAAGATTTTCAAAGAAGTTATAGATCCTGCAGTTGGATTACTACCATTCCAAGCGAAGAGACTCGCTTTTAATATCAATATTCCAACAGGTTCAGTAAACAAAGCTGCTAAATTAATGCTTTCACTTTACGATGTGTTCATCAGTAAAGACGCATCAATTATGGAAATTAACCCACTTGTAACTACAGGTGATGGTGAAGTTATCGCGCTTGATGCTAAAGTAAACTTCGACGCGAACTCACTATTCAGACACAAAGATGTTGTTGAATTACGTGACTTCGACGAGGAAGATGAAAAAGAAATTGAAGCATCAAAACACGACCTTGCTTACATCGCACTTGATGGTAATATCGGTTGCATGGTAAATGGTGCAGGTCTTGCGATGGCAACTATGGATACAATCAACCACTTCGGTGGTAAACCAGCCAACTTCCTTGACGTAGGGGGCGGCGCGACTGCTGAGAAAGTTACTGAAGCATTCAAACTTATCTTAAGTGACAAATCAGTTGAAGGAATCTTTGTAAACATCTTTGGAGGAATCATGCGTTGTGACGTAATTGCACAAGGTGTTGTAGAAGCTGTAAACAACGTTGGTCTAGAAATTCCTTTAGTCGTACGCTTAGAAGGTACGAATGTTGAAGAAGGTAAGAAAATTCTAGCAGAATCTGGTCTTGAAATTACTCCAGCTAGTACTATGGCTGAAGGTGCAGAAAAGATTATCGCTGCTGTTAACGAAAATAAATAATAACGGAGGAATATATTGTGGCTGTATTTGTTGATAAAAATACGAAAGTAATTGTTCAAGGTATTACTGGTTCAACAGCACTCTTCCACACTAAGCAAATGTTAGAGTATGGTACTCAAATCGTTGCTGGTGTTACACCTGGTAAAGGTGGACAAGAAGTTGAAGGTGTACCTGTATTTAACACAGTAGAAGAAGCTAAAAAAGAAACTGGCGCAACAGTTTCTGTAGTATACGTACCAGCTCCATTTGCTGCAGACTCTATTATGGAAGCTGCGGATTCAGAAATTGAATTAGTGATTTGTATCACTGAGCACATTCCTGTTTTAGACATGGTTAAAGTTGTCCGTTATTTAGAAGATAAGAATACACGTTTAATCGGACCAAACTGTCCAGGTGTCATCACTGCTGATGAAACTAAGATTGGTATCATGCCTGGTTATATTCACAAAAAAGGACATGTTGGTGTAGTTTCACGTTCTGGTACATTAACATATGAAGCGGTTCATCAGTTATCTGAAGAAGGCGTTGGTCAAACAACGGCTGTCGGTATTGGTGGGGACCCTGTTAACGGTACTAACTTCATCGACGTACTTAAAGCGTTCAATGAAGATCCAGAAACTTACGCTGTCGTTATGATCGGTGAAATCGGTGGTACTGCAGAAGAAGAAGCTGCTGAATGGGTTCGTGACAACATGACTAAACCTGTTGTTGGATTCATCGGTGGTCAAACTGCCCCTCCAGGAAAACGTATGGGCCACGCTGGTGCGATTATTTCTGGCGGTAAAGGTACAGCAGATGAAAAAATCCGCATCATGAACGAATGTGGAATTGAAACTGCTGATACACCATCTGAAATTGGTGAAACATTAATCAACCGTATCAAGAAAGAAGACGGTTTATACGAAAAATGTCTAACAGTAAAATAAATGAAATATAAATCAGTTAAGTGATTAAAAAGAGCGGTAATCATCATGGATTACCGCTCTTTTTTGTATTTTTATGGTAGTGTTTGTCAGTAAATTGAAAAGTAAAATGAGACAATTTTCTACTATAATATAGGGGATAATATTTGTCAGGAGGAAACATGTGGATCTATTACTTTTATCGTACGCTGGGGTGACTGCAAAAGAATTTTTATCCATAACAAACCATGAATATATTAAGCCTGATTTAAGTAAAAAATTAGCCTATGCAAAATCTTTAAATCGTGAGGAAATATTAGGTAAACTACAGTCATTCAATGTGAATTTCATGACCTATAAACATAGGAAATATCCACAACTCCTAAAAGAAATTTATGATTTTCCTTACATTATATATTACAGAGGTAACATCAATTTGTTACAAACAGATATGTTAGGGGTAGTAGGGAGTAGAAAGGCGACGCTTTATACGAAAAATGCTCTACTAGATATTCTTCCAAAACTAAAGGATATTACAATTATTTCAGGTCTGGCATATGGAGCTGATGAAATGGCACACAGTATCGCAATCAAAAATGATTTAAAGACTATTGGCGTGCTTGCATTTGGCCATGATATTCATTACCCTAAAACAACTGAAAAAGTACGTGCTCTGATGGAAAAGGAACATTTAACAATCAGTGAATATCCACCAGGTACAAAGATTGAAAAATGGCGATTTATAGCTAGAAATAGAATTATTGCAGGTTGTGCTAAGGGTGTTTTAGTGACGGAAGCTGAAGAGAAAAGTGGAAGTTTGATAACTTTAGAGATGGCATTAGATGAAAATAGAAATGGCTATTGCCTACCAGGAAATATTACTTCTGACTTTTCAAGAGGTACAAATTTGAGAATAAAAGACGGTGCAATGCTTGTTTTGAGTGCTGATGATATACTTTTAGATTACAATTAAATTGTCACTTATAGAACGTGATTAGAATTATTTTAATTGACAAAGTAAAATTTATCTGTGTATCATTTGGACTTGAGTGGATAATAACGAATGGAGGTCGTGAGTGTGGCAGACAATTTAGTGATCGTGGAATCACCCGCGAAAGCAAAAACGATTGAAAAGTACCTCGGTAAACGATATAAAGTTGTCGCATCTATGGGACACGTGAGAGATTTACCACGTAGTCAAACTGGAATCGACACAGAAAATAACTATGAACCAAAATATATAACTATACGAGGTAAGGGCCCCTTACTAAAAGATTTAAAGAAAGAAGCTAAAAAAGCGAAGAAAGTATTTCTCGCAAGTGACCCCGACAGAGAAGGAGAAGCAATCGCATGGCATCTCAGTCATGCCCTTGGTGATAATAATGATTATTACCGAGTCGTCTTCAATGAGATTACTAAAGATGCGGTTAAAGAAAGTTTTAAAAGCCCGAATGAAATAGATATGCAATTGGTCGATGCCCAGCAGGCTAGACGCATTTTAGATAGACTGGTAGGGTATAACATTTCTCCAGTCCTATGGAAAAAAGTTAAGAAAGGTTTGTCTGCAGGACGTGTTCAATCAGTCGCACTTAAGCTCATTATCGACCGTGAAAATGAAATCAGAAACTTTGTTCCAGAAGAATACTGGACGATCGAAGGCACCTTTAAGACAGGGCGTTCGAAGTTTACTGGTAAGTTTAACAAGTTAAAAAGAGACAAGGAAAAAACGAAATTAAAAACTAAAGCCGATGTTGATAACGTATTAAAAGAGCTTAGTGGTAAGGATTATTTAATCGAAAAAGTAGAGAAGAAAGAAAAGAAACGCTACCCAGCACAACCATTCACAACTTCTTCACTACAACAAGAAGCAGCACGTAAGTTGAACTTTAAGGCACGTAAGACAATGATGCTCGCCCAGCAATTATATGAAGGTATCGATATTAAAAAAGAAGGTACAGTGGGTCTGATTACTTATATGAGAACTGATTCAACACGTATCTCAGATTCAGCTAAAGCAGAAGCTTACCAACTTATTAATGATACTTATGGTAAAGAATATACAGGCGTGCAAAAGGAAAAAAAAGCAGCGCAAGATGCACACGAAGCCGTGAGACCAACATCTGCTAATCGTACACCTGAAAATATGAAGCAATATTTAAGCCGTGACCAACACCGTCTATATAAACTGATTTGGGATCGTTTTATTGCGAGTCAAATGGCACCAGCAGTGCTCGATACGGTAAAAGTTGATTTGAGTAATAATGGTGTGCTGTTTAGAAGTACCGGACAAACAATTAAATTTAAAGGTTTCATGACAATTTATATTGAAGGCACCGATGATGCTGAAGATGATTTAAATAACCGTTTACCAGAATTAAAAGAGGGTGAAACGGTAACAGAAGAAAAAATTGAACCTTCTCAGCACTTTACTCAACCACCACCAAGATATACAGAAGCGAGGTTAGTTAAGACTTTAGAAGAGTCAGGTATTGGTAGACCATCAACGTATGCCCCGACAATTGATACGATTCAAAAGCGTAACTATGTAAGAATGGATCAGAAGCGATTTATCCCTACGGAAATTGGAGAAATTGTCAACGAGCAAGTTGTTGAATACTTCCCTGATATTATCGATGTTGCCTTTACACGAAATATGGAAGATAGTCTAGATGCTGTAGCAGAAGGCGAAAAAGAGTGGCGTCAAGTCATCGATGAGTTCTATAAAGGCTTCGAGCCTCAGGTTGAACGCGCAGAAGAAGAGATGGAGAAAATTGAAATCAAGGACGAACCCGTTGGTGAAGATTGTGAAAAATGTGGTTCACCAATGGTATACAAGATGGGCCGTTATGGTAAGTTTATGGCGTGCTCTAATTTCCCAGAGTGTCGCAATACAAAAGCCATCGTTAAATCGATTGGTGTGACTTGCCCAACATGTAAGGAAGGCGACGTGGTTGAAAGAAAATCTAAGCGTGGTCGAATCTTTTACGGTTGTGACAAATATCCTGATTGTGATTTCGTCTCTTGGGATCGCCCAATTGGCAGGAACTGTCCGAAGTGCGAACACTACTTAATTGAAAAGAAAAAAGGACAGAAGGCACAGGTTAAATGTACCAACTGTGATTACACAGAAGATGCAAGTTAATTGATTACCGTGATTCTTAATAGAATCACGGTTTTTTTAATTGAATAATTAAAACTGTTTTACTTTGTGGCTGAATTATAAATATTTGTACAATTTCGTGCAATTTATATTCAAATGGTTTAAAATTACTAATGGAATTAATGGGAACGAATCATCTGACATATATTTTGGATATATTTTCTTAATTATGATAAAATTCAGACAAAGATAGAGGTGGTTATTATTTACGTCAAAGATTTTCTTAAGATGTTAGAATTTCAACGTAATTTTTCACCCCATTCTATTAAAAGTTATGATCATGATATTCATGAATTCATAACTTTTTTATGGACTGAGAATTTATCTGTTAAAGAATTTGAATATGGTGATGCTAGAAGCTATTTGTCTAGTCTATATGATCGGGGCTTAAAAAAAGCGACAGTATCTAGAAAGATATCGTCACTTAGAAGCTACTATAATTATTTATTAGATAGAGATGCTGTTGAAATTAACCCATTTTCGAACTTACCATTTCCTAAAAAAGAAAGTCAGTTACCTGATTTTATGTATGATAATGAGATTAATGCTCTTTTTGACTCGATGGACACTGGTCACAAAATGTATCTTAGAGACCGTGCAATCATCGAACTCTTATATGCGACAGGCATTAGGGCAAGTGAGCTAATTAACATAAAATTGAGTGACATTGATTTTACTGCTCAAGCACTCAAGGTATTAGGGAAAGGTCGAAAGTGGCGTGTTGTTCCTTTTAACAACAGTACACGTGAAAGTCTTAAAGACTACCTTGATGAATTTTCTACACCCATTAAAGGAATCGATACAATATGGATCAACCAACGTCAAGGTCAGTTAACTGTACGTGGCTTAAGACACATTATTGATATGGTTGTTAAGAGAAGTGCCTTACATCTAGATGTACACCCACACACCTTCAGGCACACATTTGCAACCCATCTATTAAATAACGGTGCAGATTTACGTGCTGTACAAGACCTCTTAGGTCATGAGTCTTTATCGACAACTCAGCGCTATACCCATGTGACGACAGAACAAATAAAAGCGACATATTTAAATGCCCATCCGGGCAATAAGAAGAGGTGACAAGATGACAACGATATTTGCATTAAAACACAAGGGCCAAGTCGCCATGGCTGGAGACGGTCAGGTAACGCTTGGTAATCAGGTTGTTATGAAACATACAGCTAAGAAAGTCAGACGCCTATTCAACGGCAAGGTCGCTGCAGGATTTGCGGGTAGTGTGGCCGACGCGTTTACACTATCTGAAAAATTTGAAGCGAACCTCTATGAATATAATGGGAATTTAACTCGTGCTGCTGTAGAACTTGCTAAGGATTGGCGAGGGGATAAGATGCTGCGACAACTTGAAGCGATGCTCATTGTGATGGATAAGGATAATCTTCTCCTAGTCTCTGGTACAGGAGAGGTCATCGAACCAGATGATGGTATATTGGCCATTGGTTCTGGCGGTAACTATGCACTTGCTGCTGGACGTGCGCTTGTGAAATACGGGGATCATCTAGATGCTAAAACAATTGCCAAAGAAAGCTTGGAACTGGCAAGTGAAATTTGTGTCTTTACAAATGGCAATATAATAGTAGAAACAATTGACTAAATATAAAGGTGAGATGTATGTCTAACAGAAATCTTTCTCCAAAAGAAATCACTAGTCGTCTCGACGAGAGTATTGTCGGACAAAGTGAAGCAAAAAGAAAAGTTGCAATCGCTATGCGTAACCGCTATAGACGTATGCTTTTAGATGATGAGCTACAAGAAGAAGTTATTCCTAAAAATATTCTAATGATAGGACCGACAGGTGTCGGTAAGACGGAAATTGCTAGACGGATTGCAAAAATTACTGGCAGTCCTTATACAAAAGTTGAAGCAACTAAGTATACTGAGGTCGGCTATGTTGGACGAGATGTTGAGTCCATGGTCAGAGATTTAGTCGAAGCATCTGTCAGAATGATTAAAGAACAGAAGAAAAATGAAGTCGAAGACGATGCTTTGAACCTTGCGAATGAAAGACTTGTTGGGCTATTAGCTCCAGGTAAAAAAATTAAAAAGCCTGCTTCTAATAACCCTTTCGAAATGTTGATGAATCAATCCAATCAAGATGAAGAGATTGAAGAAGTCGATGATAGTGTTAGAACAAAGAGAAGAGATATCAAAAGCCAGCTTGAAGCTGGTCAGTTAGAAGATGAAAAGGTTACGATCGAAGTGACTGAAGAATCCAACCAACTTGGTATGATGATGCCAGGAATGGATAATAACGGTATGGGGGACATGTTACAAAACCTGATGCCTAAGAAAAAACAAAAGCGTACAATGACAGTTAAAAAAGCACGTCAGTATTTAAAAGACGAAGAAGCTGAGAAGTTAATCGATGGTGAAAATGTAAATGATGAGGCAATCGAATTAGCTGAAACAACGGGCATTATTTTTATCGATGAAATAGATAAGATCGCTAAAGGTAGTCAAAACTCGGGTGACGTTTCTCGTGAAGGTGTACAAAGAGATATTTTACCGATCGTCGAAGGATCACAAGTCCAAACGAAATACGGTACGATTAGAACGGATTACATTTTGTTCATCGGTGCAGGTGCTTTCCATGTTGCTAAACCAAGTGACTTAATTCCAGAATTACAAGGGCGTTTCCCACTAAGGGTTGAGCTGAACAAGTTGTCAGTTGATGACTTTGAAAAAATCTTAAGGGAACCGAAAAACTCTCTCTTAGAACAGTATCAAGCCTTACTACAAACTGAGGATGTGACAGTCACATTCACTGATGAAGCAGTAAGAACCTTAGCTGAGATTGCCTATAATGTGAACACATCAAATGATGATATTGGTGCGAGACGCTTGCATACAATTTTAGAAACCCTGCTTGAAGAATTGCTATTTGAAGCAAGTGATATCAAAGGGGCACAAGTTGAAATAACTAAGCAGTATGTTGAATCTAAGTTATCCCATATTTCAACTGATAAAAACTTAAGCGAATTTATATTATAACTAATAGGAGTGAATGAAATGGTCAGTTTATTACAAAAAACACGTGAAATTAATGCTTTAATTCAAAGCAGTTCAAGCATTAAGGTAGATTTCGAAGAGGTTGCAGACAAGGTCAGCCGTACTCTAGAATGTAATGCCTTTGTCGTATCAAAGAGAGGTAAGTTACTCGGTGTCGGACAAATCGAAGCGATCGACAATGCGCGTATCGTTGAGATGTTAGAAAACAGACAGTTCCCTGAGTACTATGTCAGCCAAATTATGCGTTTAACAGAAACACGTGAAAATATTGCTTTTGAAGATGAGTTAACAATTTTCCCGACAGAAGATTCCTACCAAGATTCAGAAACATGCATCGTACCGATATACGGTGGGGGTAATCGCTTAGGAACTCTAGTATTAGGACGTAGTGAAACAGAGTTTTCTGAAGATGACTTAGTGTTAGCAGAATATACAGCGACTGTTGTTGGTATGGAAATTCTCCGCGAGAAAAACGATGAGATTGAACAAAAAGCCCGTGATAAGGCAAGCATCTCTATGGCAATCCGTTCATTATCTTACTCAGAAAGAGAAGCAATTGAGCACATCTTTGATGAGCTAGATGCGGATGAGGGCTTACTCGTCGCTTCTAAGATTGCAGATAGAGTGGGCATTACGCGTTCTGTAATCGTTAATGCACTTCGTAAGTTAGAAAGTGCAGGTGTGATCGAATCACGTTCACTTGGTATGAAGGGTACATTTATTAAAGTTAAAAAGGAAGACTTCCTACCTGAATTAAGAAAAGAAAGCTAAGCTTGCACGACTTTTAGAAATATGATATTATATAAAACGGTCATTAGACCAAATACGCACAACTTTGTAGGGGCTTGACCGGTGCCTTTTTAGGTGGTCACGTAGCGCAAAGTTGGAGGTATAAACCATTTAGGAGGAAACAAATCATGGCAGTAATTACTATGAAACAATTGCTTGAAGCAGGTGTACATTTCGGACACCAAACTCGCCGTTGGAACCCTAAGATGTCTAAATACATCTTTACGGAACGTAACGGTATCTACATTATCGACTTACAAAAAACAGTTAAGAAAGTTGCAGAAGCTTACGATTTCGTAAAATCTGTATCTGAAGAAGGCGGACAAATCCTGTTTGTAGGAACTAAAAAACAGGCTCAAGACGCTATTAAAGAGGAAGCTGAACGCGCTGGCCAACTTTACGTTAACCAACGTTGGTTAGGTGGAATCTTAACGAACTATCAAACAATCAGTAAACGTATCAAGAGAATTTCTGAAATCGAAAAAATGGAAGCTGACGGTACATTTGACGTACTTCCTAAAAAAGAAGTCGTTGAACTTCGTAAAGAGTATGCACGTTTAAACAAATTCCTAGGCGGAATTCGTGACATGAAGAAAATGCCAAGTGCAATCTTCATCGTTGACCCACGTAAAGAACGTAATGCAATCGCTGAAGCGAAAAAATTAAACATTCCTATCGTTGCAATGGTAGATACAAACTGTGACCCAGATGAGGTTGACTACGTAATCCCAGCAAACGACGATGCAATCCGTGCTGTAAGATTAATGACTAGTAAGATGGCTGACGCTGTTTTAGAAGGTCAACGCGGAATTTCTGATGAAGAAGTTGCAGAGGAACAAAATATCGACTTAACAGAAGAAGAAGCTTCAGCTGAGACTTCAGAAGATAACGAGTAATAAGTAAGAACAATCTTGGTGATAAGCGTCAAAACTTATCACCTTTTTTTAAAACAAAGTTATGGAGGACTGAGAACATGGCTATTTCAGCAAAATTAGTTAAAGAACTACGTGAAAAAACTGGCGCAGGTATGATGGATTGTAAAAAAGCGCTCATGGAAACAGATGGTGACATCGACAAAGCAGTAGACTACCTACGTGAAAATGGTATTGCTAAAGCTGCTAAAAAAGCAGATCGTATTGCTGCAGAAGGTGCTGTTTACATCACTTCTGAAGGTAACGATGCTGTAATCGTTGAAGTTAACTCTGAAACAGATTTCGTTGCGAGAAACGAAAGCTTCCAAGAACTAGTTAAAAAGATTGCTTCTCACATCCTAGCAACTAAACCTGCAGATGTTGAAGAATTATATAACTCTGAAATCGATGGTGAGTCAGTAACTTCTGTAATGAACAATGCTGTTGCAACTATCGGTGAAAAATTAAGCATCAGACGTTTTGCAGTTGAGACAAAAACTGATGATGATGCTTTTGGTCAGTACATGCACATGGGTGGACGCATTGGTGTACTTACAGTTGTTGAAGGTACAACAAGTGAAGATGTAGCTAAAGATGTTGCAATGCACGCAGCTGCATTAAACCCTAAATATGTTTCACGCGACCAAGTTAACCAATCTGAGCTTGATCACGAACGTGAAGTATTGCGTCAACAAGCCTTAAATGAAGGTAAACCTGAAAATATCGTTGACAAAATGGTTGAAGGTCGTATCCGCAAATATCTTGAAGAGATTTGCTTAGTAGACCAACCATTTGTTAAAGATTCAGACCAAACAGTACAACAGTACTTAGATGCACAAAAAGCGTCACTACGTACTTTCGTTCGCTATGAACTCGGTGAAGGTATGGAGAAACGTGAAGAAAACTTTGCTGACGAAGTACTTGGTCAGGTTAAAAAATAAGCTTTTTTAAAAGACACTTCGGTGTCTTTTTTTCTAAGTTGAAAATTTAAGGAAAAGGATTGAAATACATGGCTGAAACTTCTAGATTCAATCGTATCGTTTTAAAGTTAAGTGGTGAGGCACTTGCTGGTGATGACGGCTTTGGTATCAACCCTGTTGTCATTAAAAATATTGCAGAGCAAGTTTCAGAAGCACAAAAACTCGGTGTAGAAATGGCAATCATCGTCGGCGGTGGCAATATTTGGCGAGGTAAAATCGGTAGCGATTTAGGTATGGACCGTGGGACTGCTGACTACATGGGCATGCTTGCAACTGTAATGAATTCTTTAGCACTACAAGATAGTCTAGAACAGCTCGGTCATGAAACACGTGTGCTGACTTCTATCGAAATGAAACAAGTCGCGGAACCTTATATTAGAAGACGTGCGATACGTCACTTAGAAAAGGGTCGCATTGTTATCTTTGCGGCTGGTATTGGTAATCCATACTTCTCTACAGATACTACAGCTGCACTTAGAGCAGCAGAAGTAGAAGCTGATGTTATCCTAATGGGTAAAAATAACGTTGATGGCGTGTATTCTGCAGATCCTAAAACAAATAGTGATGCAGTTAAATACGAGAAACTAACGTATATGGAGATGCTACAAAATAATTTACAGGTGATGGATTCCACTGCATCATCGTTCTGTATGGACAACAACATTCCGCTTGTGGTATTTTCAATTACAGAAGACGGTAATATCAAACGTGCTGTATCAGGAGAAACGATCGGTACAACAATTACAAAGTAATAGGAGAAGATATTATAATGAGTGAAGCTGTGTTAAAAACGACAGAAGAAAAAATGGACAAGTCTATTGATAACCTACAAAGAGAACTTGCTGGCATTAGAACAGGAGCTGCAAACTCAAGCATGCTTGACAGAGTATCTGTGGATTACTACGGTGCACCAACACCAATCAACCAATTAGCAAGTATTTCAGTGCCTGAAGCACGTATGCTAGTTGTTCAACCTTATGACAAAAGTTCAGTAGATGATGTCTTAAAAGCAATACAAATTGCAGACCTTGGTGTTAACCCAACAAGCGACGGGACATTAATCAGAATTACTGTGCCTCAGCTTACAGAAGAGCGTCGTAAAGAGTTTGTTAAAGATGCACGTAAAGAAGGCGAAAATGCAAAAGTTGCCATCCGTAATGTACGTCGTGATTCTAATGATGAATTAAAAGCAGCTGAAAAAGCAGGCGATATTTCTGAAGACGAATTACGTAATTACACAGACGATGTTCAAAAACTCACTGATAAGTTTATCGCTAAAGTAGATTCGTTATGTGACGATAAAGAGAAAGATATCTTAGCAGTTTAACTTTCAAACAGGTAAGGGGACTTACCTGTTTTTTTATTGATTAACTATGTTAAAATTAAATAATTGATAAGTATATAAAAATGTACAAAGCAACATATACAGCACGGAGGATCGTCATGTTTAATTCCGAAAAAATTAAAGCAGAGACAAATAGACCACTACCTGAACATATCGCTATGATTATGGATGGTAATGGCAGATATGCGAAGCGTATGGGAATGCCTAGAATTAAAGGGCATTATGAAGGGATGCAAAATGTTAAACGCATCGTCCGGCACGCAGCTAACATCAACATAAAGTACTTAACACTATATGCCTTTTCAACAGAGAATTGGACACGACCAAAGAGTGAAGTGAAATACCTGTTAAAGTTGCCGACTGACTTTTTAGGTACGTTTTTACCTGAGCTCATGGAGAAAAACGTTAAGGTCACAACAATTGGTGATTTTAATGCTTTACCTATACATACGAAGAAGGCAGTACAAACCGCAATAGATAAGACTGAGAATAACACAGGATTGAATCTAATCTTTGCCTTGAACTACGGCAGTAGAGACGAAATTCAAGACGCTCTAAAAGCGATGATTAGAGATGTGGAAAAGGGAAACTTATCTATCGATGATATTGACAATCAAAAAATTGACGATTATTTGATGACAAGAGATATACCAGACCCAGAAATGATTATTAGAACGTCTGGGGAATATCGCTTAAGTAATTTTCTATTATGGCAATCCTCTTACAGTGAATTATTTTTCTCGCATACGTTTTGGCCAGAGTTTACTACTGAAGAAATGGATGAACTGATTTCCCAGTACCAAAACAGAGAAAGGCGTTTTGGAGGATTGAATGAGGAGGAGGATGTGAATGAGGACTAGAACAGTAACTGCAGTTATTGCACTGTTGTTATTTATCCCAATTGTCATTATTGGCAATTGGCCATTGTTGATTCTTGTTTATCTGATGGCAATTACTGGCCTGTATGAGATATTAAAGATGAATCGCATTCATATCATTTCATTACCAGGTATCTTATCCTTAATCGGACTCTGTATGATTTTAATACCTAAGGAATCTTTCTCTCCCTTAGTCGGTGAATTTCAACTGGAAATCATTGTTGGACTCGCACTGATTATGCTATCGACAACGGTGGTCTCTAAAAATAGATTTACTTTTGTCGACATGGGCTTTTGTGTTCTAGCAGTCGCCTATATAGGGATTGGTTTTATGTACTTTTATGAAACTAGAGAAGCAGGTATCTTTTATATTCTATATGCGCTATTAATCGTTTGGTTAACAGACACCGGTGCTTATCTTTTCGGTAAGGCATTTGGTAAAAGAAAATTATGGCCACAGATTAGCCCGAACAAAACTATTGAAGGCTCACTTGGTGGTACATTGATTTCCACACTCATTCCAATCATTTTTGTTTCTTTTGGATGGTTAGAAGGATCATTATGGTTTCTTATTCCATTTACAATAATTCTTAGCATATTTGGCCAGATGGGGGATTTAGTTGAGTCAGCCTTAAAACGTCACTTTGATGTTAAGGACTCTGGTAATTTTCTACCTGGCCACGGCGGTATTTTAGACCGTTTTGATAGCTTTATATTCGTGTTACCACTCATGAATATTCTGCCGATTATTTCATAAAATAGGTGAATAAAATGATTAAGACAATTTCTATATTAGGTGCGACAGGGTCTATTGGTACTCAAGCGCTTGATGTCATAAAAAATAATCCGGAACACTTTAGACTCGGGGCCATATCTATCGGGCGTAATATAAATCGTTTAAGAGAAATTTTAACTGATTTCACGCCACACTTGGTATCTGTACAAGACGAAAGTGTAGTAAAAGATTTAACATCAGATTATCCACACATTGAATTTACCTATGGAGAACAAGGTCTTTTGGATGTTGCGTCATCCTCATGTGATATACTACTTACCGCTATCATGGGAAGTATCGGCTTAAAGCCGACCTTAAAAGCCATCGACAATAAGACAACCATTGCGCTTGCTAACAAGGAAACACTTGTTGCAGCCGGCGATATTGTAATGCGTCGTGCTAAGGAAAATAATGTATCGATTATCCCCGTTGATTCTGAGCATTCTGCACTCTTTCAATGCCTAAAGGGTGAGAACATTAAAGAAGTTGAACAGTTAATTATCACTGCGAGTGGTGGATCTTTTAGAGATTTAACACGTGAAGAACTAACGCATGTCACCTTAAAAGATGCCCTAAATCATCCAAACTGGTCTATGGGACAAAAGATTACCATTGATTCAGCGACGATGATGAACAAAGGTTTTGAAGTCATCGAAGCCAAGCACCTCTTTGATTTACCGACAGAAAAAATCCAAACGGTACTTCATAAGGAGAGCATCATTCATTCAATGGTAGAGTTTATTGATAATAGTATGATTGCGCAACTTGGTAATTCAGATATGCGTACAGCGATTCAATATGCCTTCACGCATCCAGAGCGTCTACATAAGAACAATCCATTAAAACTATCGGAACTACATCAATTGAACTTCAAACCAATGGATTTTCACCGCTTTAAAATGTTAAAATTCGCATACGATACACTCGAGGCTGGTGGGACGCTAGCGACTGTTATGAATGCAGCGAATGAATTTGCTGTTGGTCAATTTTTACAAGGTCAGATTAGCTTTTTAGAAATTGAAGAAATTGTTGAACGTCGCATGATGATGCATGACAATATTCAAAACCCAGATCTTGAGACAATCTTAAGCCTTGACGCTCAGTATAAATCTAATATGAGGTGACATAAGTGGCAGGAATTTTAGCATTTATAGTAGTCTTTGGGCTCCTCGTTACCGTCCACGAATTTGGTCATATGTTCTTTGCAAAAAGAGCGGGTATAATGTGTCCAGAATTCGCAATCGGTATGGGTCCGAAGATTTTCTCTTATAAATATAATGATACACAGTACACCATTCGTCTATTACCGATTGGTGGCTATGTAAGAATGGCTTCAAAAGATATGGAAATCAATCCATTAAATGCAGGCATGAGAGTACAAGTTAAGTTAAATAACAGAGATGAAATTACACATGTTCTCCTAGATGATAAACACAATTTCCAATTTGCAGAAGAGCTTGAGGTGATCGATAGCGACATTTCAGAAGAAATGTACATTCGTGCTCACAGGCTAACAGACAATCAAGAAGTGACTTATTACTTTAGCGAAGAGACATACTTTGTTGAGGATGCAGAACTTGAACGTATCGCACCACTTTCCGGTCGATTTGAATCGAAGTCAGTCTGGCAACGTTTCCTCACTTTATTTGCTGGACCACTTTTCAATTTCTTACTTGCCTTTGTCTTATTTACAATTCTGTTTTATATACAAGGTAAGGCAAGTGATGAACCGATTGTTGGTCAAGTAGTTGAAGACACACCCGCTGAAGAGATTAATCTTGAATCGGGAGACCGCATCTTAGAAATTGATGGTCAAAAAGTGGAAAGCTGGTCTCATATGACTAGCCTAATTCAACAAGGCCAAGGTGAATCTCAAGAACTATTGATCGATTCAAATGGACAACAGAGAACTGAAAACCTTGAACCTGTGATTGAATCAACAGAATTACCTGACGGAACAGTAAATGAAAGACTGATTATCGGCGTTGGTGCCTACTTTGAAAATGGTATTATCGCTCCGATATGGTGGGGGATTCAAGAAACTGTCTCAAGTATGAGTTTGATCTTCGAACTTGTTGTAAGAATGATTGGTACTATTTTTGCGGGTACATTCAGCTTTGATATGTTGAATGGTCCAGTTGGAATATATAAGGTTACAGAGACAGTTGCTGCACAAGGCATACTTGTTTTAATGAGATTTACCGCACTCTTAAGTGTGAATTTAGGTATAATGAACTTATTACCAATTCCTGCTTTAGACGGTGGACGTATTTTATTCGTTTTATATGAAGGAATCTTCAGACGTCCATTAAACCGTAAGGTAGAATTGAACATACAACTTATCGGCGTACTATTCGTCTTAATCATCATGGTGCTGGTCACCTGGAATGATATTAAAACATTTTTCTTATAGGAGTGGATTTAAATGAGGCAATCACAAATGTTCATCCCAACTATGCGGGAAACACCAACAGAAGCTGAGAGTTTAAGTCATCGCCTGATGCTAAAATCCGGCATGATTAAACAACTCGCACGAGGTATTTATGCCTACTTGCCGATTACCCAATTAGTATTAAACAACATCCAAGACATCGTCCGCGAGGAAATGATGGCAATTGGTGGTGCTGAAGTCCACTTACCTGTACTGCATCCACAAGAACTCTGGGAAGAGTCAGGCAGATGGGATGCTTATGGTAAAGAACTCATGCGTTTAGAAGACCGTCATGGTAGAGGATTTGCACTCGGACCGACTCATGAAGAGGTCATTACAGATCTTGTACGTGATGAGTTAAAGAGTTATAAGAAATTACCACTGACACTCTTTCAGATTCAGACAAAATTCCGTGACGAGCTAAGACCAAGATTCGGACTCCTACGTGGACGTGAATTTATAATGAAAGATGCTTATTCATTCCATATTGATGAAGCATCATTAGACCAAACATACAATGATATGTACAATGCATATTCACGCATTTTTGACCGTTTAGATTTAAACTATAGAGCGGTTGAAGCGGATGGTGGTTCTATTGGAGGTAGTCATACTCACGAATTTATGGCCTTAGCCGATATTGGTGAAGATACGATTGTCTATACAGATGAGAGCGATTATGCTGCAAATATTGAAAAGGCAGTATCACCAAAACCAACAACGGTGAGTGAAGCAGAATTAAAAGATGTAGAAAAACTAGAAACACCAAATATTGCAACTGTTAAAGCGTTAGCAGAACTTTTAGAGACTGACTTAACATTAACAACCAAGACAATGGTGGTTAAGGTCGATGATGGTCTTAAAATGATAGTCATTAGAGGGGACCAGGAACTCAACGATGTTAAAGTGAAAGCCTTCTTTAATTCAGTTATCGTTGAGATGGCTACTGATGAAGAAATTCGACATGAATTAAAAGCTTCACCAGGGTCCCTTGGCCCAGTTAATGCAACAATTCCAGTTTACATCGATTATCAAGTTGAAGTGATGAAGAACTATCCAGTTGGCGCAAATGAAACGGGTTACCATCTATTAAACGTTAACCATGGCCGTGATTTTACTCCAGACGGCACAGGAGATTTCCGCTTTATTAATGAAGGGGAAATGGTTGAAGATGGTTCAGGTCCAGCAAAATTCATGCGCGGTATTGAAGTTGGACAGGTCTTTAAACTCGGCACTAAGTATTCAGAGTCGATGAACTTTAACGTCCTTGATCAGAATGGACGTTCAACACCAGTCTTGATGGGTTGTTATGGCATCGGTATTTCACGTGTATTATCAGCTGTCGTAGAAAGTCATCATGACGATAAAGGTATCTTCTGGCCGAAGTCTATTACACCATTTGATATCCATATCATTACAGCTAATACAAAAGATCAGACTATCGTAGACACAGCAGCGGAGCTCTATGACATTTTATCGAAAAACTATAGAGTACTTTACGATGATCGTAACGAGCGTGCAGGTGTTAAATTTGCCGATTCTGAATTGATTGGCTTACCAGTAAGAATTGTCGTTGGCCGCGGCGCTAAAGATGGCGTTGTTGAAGTAAAAGGTCGACGAGACGAAGAATCTACTGAAGTGCAAATCGCTGACTTAACATCATACCTTACTGACAATAACTACGCGTAAATCTTTGATTTACGCGTTTTTCTAAGGCGTGTATATAGAATTTTTAACCGGGAGTGTTATGTAAGTGGAAGGACAAGATAAATTAAGTATTTTGCTTCAGCGGGCGAATATCCAACAGAATAACTATTTAGAAGATGCATCACTGACAAAAGTTGTTGTCGATGATCAGTCTCGTAAGTGGCAGTTTCATTTGAAAACGTCTAGAATCATTCCGAGCACACTCTATCAGCTCATGAATCAAAATATTAAAGCAGCTTTTAAAGATATCGCGACAACAGAATTGATTATGTCATCGGCAGATTTTGATGAACAGACTGTCTTAGATTATTTTGATATTGCAGTAGATAGTTTAACTATAAACGACAATATAAAGCATCAGTTAAAGGGAACTGCAAAAAAACTACAAGATGAAACCCTTTTTATTGCGGTTAAGAATAGTATTGAAGAAGCGCACTTTAACAAACATATCAACGGCAACTTAACGACGGCCTATAAATATTTTGGTATCCATCTACAAGGTGTAAAAGTGACCGTCGATGATGAACTTCAAAACACTCGTACAGAAGCGCTAGAAAATAGAATCAATGATGAAAGAGAAGCGCTGATATCTGAATTCATTAATAGACGTGAACAAGAGAGTGAAGCAGAAGACACTAAAAAAGATGTTCAAAAACAAATCGGTAAACCGCAGACATTTGACGGAGTACGGCCATTAGAAAACATTTTTGATGAGGAAAACAGTGTCAAAATAGAAGGTCATATTTTTGATAAGGAAATCCGTGAGCTAAAAAGTGGCCGTCAAATTTTACAATTAAAGCTAACGGACTATACGGATTCTATTATGGCTAAGATGTTCTCTCGCCATGGTAAAAACGATGAGGATGTATTCGGTGCTTTAGAAGTTGGAGATTGGGTGATTATTGAAGGCCGTGTTGAATACGATGAATTTACACGTGATATGGTCTTAAATATTAGAAATCTTACCGCAGTCAATAAGAAACCGAAAAAAGATTATGGAGATGAAAAACGCGTAGAATTACACCTTCATTCTGCTATGAGTCAAATGGATGGTATGACGAGTATCAGTGAATACATCAAACGCGCGAAATCTTTCGGACACGATGCTCTAGCGATTACAGACCATAACAATGTTCAAGCCTTCCCAGAAGCCTTTAATGCAACTGCAGGTGATGAGGACTTTAAGATGATTTTTGGCATGGAGGGCATGCTCGTCGATGACGGTGCACCAATTGCCTATAGACCTCAGAATTATAATCTAGACACACATGATTTTGTGGTCTTTGACGTCGAGACAACAGGACTATCATCTAAATATGATCAAATTATCGAACTTGCTGGAGTTAAGGTAAGAAACGGGGAAGTTGTAGATAAGTTTGAACGTTTTGCAAATCCAGGTGAAAAATTAACTGAACTGATCAAAGAATTAACAGGTATCACAGATGATATGCTTGTCGGAGCCCCTGATATTAGTGAAGTCATTACTGACTTCAAAGAATGGGTCGGAGATGCAATTTTTGTTGCTCATAATGCGAGCTTTGATATGGGCTTTATAGATGAAGCTTATGAAAAACAAGGTTTTGGTGAATCTACAAATGGTGTCATTGATACCTTAGAGTTGTCACGTACAATTAATACGAAGATGAAAAAGCATGGATTAAATATCTTAGCTAAGCACTATAACGTAGATTTAACTCAGCACCATAGAGCCATTTACGACGCCGAAGCGACAGCTTATATCTTTATTAAGATGATGGCACAGCTAAAAAGAGACTACGGTGTAACGAATCACCAGGATATTAACCGTAGCTTATCGAATAGTGATTCATATAAACGTGCTATGCCTTCTCACGTGTCGATTCTTGTAGAAAATAATACTGGCTTAAAGAACCTCTTTAAAATAGTCAGCCTATCATTAACGGATAATTTCTATAAATCACCTAGAATTAAAAGACAAGTACTAGAAGAGCACCGTGAGGGCTTACTTATCGGTAGTGCGTGTGATAACGGTGAGGTCTTTACTGCTATGATGCAGAAGTCTTATGAAGAAGCGAAGAAAAAAGCGTATTTCTATGATTATATAGAAGTCTTTCCAAAACCACTCTATCAGAGACTTTTAGACCGTGAAGTTGTCAGAGATGAAGCGGTCTTAGAAGAAATAATAGAAAACATGATTAAGCTTGGTAAGGACCTTGACAAACCAGTCGTTGCAACAGGTAATGTTCACTACTTAGATGAGTCAGATAAGCTTTCTCGTGATATTTTAGTCAAATCAAATCCTGGTAATCCCTTATCAAGAGGGAACCTACCCGATGCTCACTTTAGAACGACAGATGAGATGTTAGAGCTGTTCGACTTTTTAGATGAAGATACAGCCTATGAAATCGTTGTGACGAACACACGTAAAATCGCGAGTAAAATTGATAGAGTTGAAGTGATTAAGAAAGATCTCTTCCCACCTAAAATTGAAGGAGCAGAACAAGAAATTAGAGATATGTCATACAACAATGCTAAGGCGATTTATGGTGAAGATGTGCCTGAAATTGTTGTCGAGCGTTTAGAGAAAGAACTTGAGAGTATTATTGGTAACGGCTTTGCCGTCATCTATTTAATATCACATAAACTTGTAAAACGTTCACTTGATGATGGTTATCTCGTAGGTTCAAGGGGTTCAGTTGGTTCGAGCTTAGTTGCCACTATGACCGAGATTACGGAGGTTAACCCTTTACCACCGCATTACGTTTGTCCAAAATGTAAGCAGTCTGAGTTCTTTACAGATGGTTCAGTCTCTTCTGGTTATGATTTACCGGACAAACAGTGTGAAAACTGCCAAGTCGACTTGATTAAAGAAGGCCAAGATATTCCTTTTGAAACCTTCCTTGGCTTTAAAGGGGATAAAGTTCCAGATATTGACTTAAACTTCTCTGGTGTTTATCAACCTAAAGCGCACAACTATACGAAAGAATTGTTTGGTGAGGACTATGTCTACCGTGCGGGAACGATTGGTACAGTTGCAGAAAAAACGGCCTTTGGTTATGTTAAAGGGTATTTAAACGATAATGGTCTGCATAAGCGTGCTGCTGAAATTGACCGGCTCGTCATTGGTTGTTCTGGTGTAAAACGTACAACAGGTCAGCATCCAGGTGGGATAATTGTTGTTCCAGATGACATGGATATTTATGACTTTACGCCGATCCAATATCCTGCAGATGATATTGAAGCAGAATGGAAGACGACACACTTTGACTTCCACTCTATTGATAATAACTTATTGAAACTGGATATACTTGGACACGATGATCCGACTATGATTCGCATGCTACAAGACTTATCTGGTATCGATCCAACAACAGTACCAACTGATGACAAGGCAACGATGGGGCTGTTTTCATCACCGAGTTCACTCGGTGTGGACCAAGATCAAATTTTATGTAAGACCGGAACCTTAGGTATACCAGAGTTTGGTACAGGGTTCGTGCGTCAGATGTTAGAGGACACGAGACCGACAACGTTCTCAGAACTCGTACAAATTTCAGGATTATCTCACGGTACCGATGTTTGGTTAGGCAATGCCCAAGACCTCATTAGAAAAGGGATTTGCGACTTATCTAATGTAATTGGTTGTCGTGACGATATCATGGTGACCTTGATGTACAAAGGACTTGAACCGAGTCTTGCCTTCAACATTATGGAGAAGGTGCGTAAAGGTAAGGGACTCACTCCCGAACACGAACTTGCCATGAGAGAAAACGGCGTTGAGAGCTGGTACATCGATTCTTGTAAGAAAATCAAGTACATGTTCCCGAAAGCCCATGCCGCAGCTTACGTATTAAACTCAGTACGTATTGCTTATTTTAAAGTACATCATCCACTCTATTATTATGCATCGTACTTTACAGTCCGAGCATCAGACTTTGATTTGTTAACGTTCGTAAAAGATAAAGATACAATCCGTCACAGAGTCAAAGAGATGAATGCAAATTTCCAAGAACTCTCAAAAAAAGAGAAAGATACATTAGTCGTCTTAGAGCTTGTGAATGAAATGACGCAACGTGGCTATAGAATGCAGCCAGTCAACGTCGACAAATCACATGCGACGGACTTCATCATTGAGGGTGATACGCTAATTCCGCCTTTTGAATCTGTTCCAGGACTTGGGCGTTCTGTGGCGAACCGTATCGTTGAGTCAAGAGAAGATGGTGGCTTTATATCTAAAGAAGACTTGAACAAGAAAGCAGGTGTATCTCAAAAACTTATCGACTACTTAACAGAGCTCGGAAGTTTAGATCACCTTCCAGACAAAGCGCAGTTGTCAATCTTTGACATCTAGTGTTCTTGCGGTCGTTAAGCACGTGTGATATAATATTATTGATTTAAATAATCAGTCGTGAGGAGAAGAGCGGGTTTATACCGTTCTTCTCTTACTTTTGAAAGGGGATTTTGACATGAACCGAACTGAACAGGAAGTATATAACCATGTCGAGCCAATTGCCAAAGAAAATGATTTAAAGCTAGTTGAAGTTTCCTACGTAAAGGAAGGACCTGATTTCTTCTTGCGCGTTTACCTAGACAAAAAAGGCGGTATTACACTCGATGATTGTGCAGCATTTTCGGAAATAATCAGTGCGAAACTTGATGACTTGGACATCGTTCAAGGGGCCTATTATTTAGATGTGTCGTCTCCTGGTGCAGAACGTCCGATTAAAGATGATGAGGACTTAGAACTCACTTTAGAAAAAGGTATTTATATCAAAACTTATCAACAAATCGACGGTGAAAAAGAGTGGACTGGTGTCTTAAAAGAATACGATGACAAGTCTGTGACTATTGAATACAAAGTGAAAACTCGTAAGAAAACCATCACCGTAGAACGTGAAAAAATTGCAACGATTAGAAAAGCTGTACTGATTTAGAATGGAGGAAAATTGAGTGAATAAAGAATTGATCAATGCGGTTGAATATATCCATAAGGAAAAGAATATCCCAATGGAAGTCTTAGTGGATGCGATTGAAGCTGCTTTAATTACCGCTTATAAAAAGAATTACGCTGACCATAAAAATGTCTCGATCGATTTAAATATGGAATCTGGAAGTTATAGAGTGATTTCTAGAAAAGATGTTGTTGAAGAAGTAATGGACCCAACAGCAGAAATTGATCTCTTAACTGCAAGAGAATACAACCCAGCATATGAAGTCGGCGACCCGTTTGATGAAGACGTGACGCCTAAGGACTTTAATCGCGTTGGTGCACAGGCAGCGAAACAAGCAGTCATGCAGCGTATTAGAGATGCTGAACGCAGTATTCTATACGATGAGTTTATCGACAAAGAAGATGAAGTCTTAACTGGCTTAATCGATAGAGTCGACCACCGCTTTGTGTATATTCAACTAGGGAAGACAGATGCGGTATTAGCTGAATCTGAGCGCATGCCAAATGAGTCTTATATTCCAAATGAGCGTATTAAAGTTTACGTTAATAAGGTGGAACAAACGACTAAAGGGCCACAAATCTTCGTATCTAGAACGCATCCGAATCTATTAAAGCGACTATTTGAAGATGAAGTTCCTGAAATCTTTGATGGTACAGTAGAGGTTATGAGTGTTGCTCGTGAAGCGGGTGAGCGTTCGAAGATTAGTGTCCATGCAGAGAACCCAGATGTTGATGCTGTCGGGTCTTGTGTTGGTTCACGCGGTGCGCGTGTAGAAGCAATTGTGGATGAACTTCACGGTGAAAAAATTGACATCGTCTTATGGGATGAAGATCCTAAAGTATTTGTGAAAAATGCTTTAAGTCCTTCTCAAGTTGTCAGTGTGACTGTAGATGAGGAAAACAAATCAACTGTAGTTGTTGTCCCGGATCACCAACTATCATTAGCGATTGGTAAGAAAGGTCAAAATGCACGTCTTGCTGCGAAACTGACGGGCTGGAAAATTGACATTAAAAGTGAATCTGATGCTGAGGCAGAAAGCATCGAAAACGACTAGAGGTGTATACAATGGCACGGAAAATTCCGATGAGAAAATGTATCTTAACGAATGAAATGCATCCTAAAAATGATTTAATCCGCGTCGTTAAAACGAAAGAAGGCGAAGTTTTCGCTGATGCTACAGGTAAGAAAAATGGCCGAGGTAGCTATGTCGTTAAAGATTTAGAAAAAGTTAATAAAGCGAGAGAGAAAAAAGCTTTAGAAAAAGCGCTGGGTAAAGATACAGAAACTTTAAATCCGGTCTATGATGAAATTATCCGTTTGATCTATAGAGAGGATATTCCGAAGCGATGAACGATAAAATACTAAATTATGTCGGTCTAGCAACAGGCGCTAACAAGACAATCAATGGAGAAGAAAAAACACTTGAAGCGGTCAAGTCAAACAAAGCTGCCCTTGTGTTTTTAGCTTCTGATGCGGGTAAGAGTACAAGTAAGAGAATGAATGATAAGTGTAAGAGTTACAATGTCACAATCATTGATAAGTATACAAACGAAGAGCTCTCTAAAGCGACGGGTGCCTATAACCGCGTTGTTCTTGCCATTACCGACCATGGTTTTGCACGAAAGATTAAAGAGCTCTCATAGAAGGGATTGGTTCAATGAGTAAAACTAGAATTCATGAATATGCCAAAGAAATTGGCTTATCAAGTAAAGAGGTCATCGACTTCTTAGTATCACAAAATGTCGAGGTTAAGAGTCATATGTCTTCAATCGAAGACGATGTCTTAGTAATGCTTGATAAGAAATTTAAAAACAAAGAATCAAACACATCTAAAGAAACTAAGCCAAACAACAAAGAAAACAAACCAAAGCAAAAACAAAATAACCAGAAACAAAATAACAAAGGCAGACAACAAAAAGCTAAAGAAAACAATAAAAATCAAAAAACCGCTAAAAAAGAATCATCCAAAAAAGAAGCGCCTAAAAAAGAGGAAGCTGACAGTAAGCATTTCACTTATGAAGAAGGTATCACAGTAGGAGAGCTTGCTGAAAAAATCAATGTAGACCCTTCTAAAATTGTTAAAGACCTCTTCATGCTTGGTATTGTAACAAACATTAATCAGTCACTTGACCAAGATTCAGTTGAAATTGTGGCTGAAAACTACGGCTATACTTCAGAGCTGACAGTTGAAGTCGATGATAGTGATCTTACAAACTTCTTCAATTTAGAGGAAGAAAACTTAGACGAAGAACGTCCAAGTGTAGTAACAATCATGGGTCACGTTGACCATGGTAAGACGACTTTACTTGACTCTATTAGAGATACGAAAGTAACAGCAGGTGAAGCTGGTGGAATTACTCAACACGTCGGTGCCTACCAAATTGAACATGAGAATAAGAAAATTACTTTCTTAGATACACCAGGACACGCAGCGTTCACTACAATGCGTGCGCGCGGTGCACAGGTAACTGACTTAACAGTACTTGTAGTGGCTGCAGATGATGGTGTAATGCCACAAACAATTGAAGCAATTAACCACGCTAAAGCAGCTGAGGTACCAATTATTGTTGCAGTAAACAAAGTTGATAAACCAACTGCTAACCCAGACCGTGTTATGACAGAACTTGGTGAACATGGTCTTTACCCAGAAGACTGGGGCGGCGACACAATCTTTGTTCAATTATCAGCACTAACAGGTGATGGAATCGATGACTTATTAGAAATGATTAATCTTGTTTCTGAAGTGTCGGAACTTAGAACAACGAGTGATATGCCAGCAGTCGGTACTGTAATCGACGCAGAATTAGACAAATCTCGTGGACCTGCAGCAAGTTTACTTGTACAACATGGTACTTTAAAAGTGGGCGACTCTATTGTTGTCGGCTCAACTTATGGTAAGGTCCGTGCAATGGTAAGTGACACAGGTCAGCGTATTAAGTCCGCTGGTCCATCTGTACCTGTTGAAATTACAGGTATCAATGATGTCCCTGAAGCAGGCGATCGTTTTGTAGTCTTTAAAGATGATAAGAAAGCGCGCCAAATCGGTGAAGCGCGTCACGAGGATAAGATTATGCGTGACCGTGAAGTCAATCAGAAAGTGTCTCTAGATAATCTGTTTGAACAGATGAAAGAGGGCGAAATGAAAGACTTAAACGTTATCATCAAAGGTGACGCTCAAGGATCTGTAGAGGCACTAGCTGCATCACTTATGAAGATTGATGTTGAAGGTGTCAATGTACGTATCATTCACACAGGTGTTGGTGCGATAAACGAATCTGACGTCACTTTAGCAAATGCATCAAGTGCGATTATTATCGGTTTCAATGTTCGTCCTGATGTCAACGCGAAACGTGCAGCAGAACAGAACCAAATCGATATGAGATTACACCGTATCATCTACAAAGTAATCGAAGAAATCGAGTCAGCTATGAAAGGAATGCTAGACCCTGAATTCGAAGAACAAGTTATTGGTAATGTCGAAGTTCGTGAAATCTTTAAAGTATCTAAAGTGGGTACCATTGCAGGTGCTTATGTAACAGATGGTAAGATTACACGTGATAGCGGCGTGAGAGTAATTCGTGATAGCATCGTTATCTTTGAAGGCGAACTCGACACACTGAAACGTTTTAAAGATGATGCCAAAGAAGTGACTGCAGGATATGAATGTGGTCTGACAATTAAGAACTTCAACGATATCAAAGAAGGCGACCAAATAGAGCCATTCATTATGGTAGAGATTGAGAGGAAATAATATGTCACAAAGAAATGAAAGAATTGCAGAAGAAATAAAAAAAGTACTCAGTGAAGAGATCCGCACAACAGTGACAGAGAAAGAACCTGACATTGGTATGGTGACAATCACTGAAGTCGAAGTCACTAAGGAAAACGAATTAGCAACAGTATATTTCACTGCCCTTAACAATAATAAAGAATTCGTCCAAGAGACGCTTGATAAGTTTAATGGCTTATTTAGAAAAGCTGTAGCGTCAAACATTCGTTTAAGAAAAGCACCCGAAATTCAATTTAAGTATGATAATTCAATTGAATACGGTCAGAGAATTGAGTCACTCTTAAGCGATATTAAGAAGCGAGACGAATAATTTTAAAGTGCCGCAGCCGGTGGATCGGCTGCGGCTATCTTTTTATGGAGGAAACCTTATGACAAACCAAAAACATGGTGTTGTGGTGGTGGACAAACCGAGCGGTATGACTTCTCATGATGTCGTCTTCAAGATGCGTAAAGTCCTGAAGACAAAACGTGTTGGTCACACAGGAACACTCGATCCAGATGTCACTGGTGTCTTACCAATCGTTGTGGGTGATGCTACAAAGCTCACTGAGATCTTACAAATGAGAGACAAGCGCTATAGTGCAACAGTTACATTAGGAATCGCAACAGATACTGAAGATGCATCAGGGAATGTTACTGCACGTCAAGTGGTAGGTGAAAACATGAGTATTGACACAGTCAACGAGGCGATTCAATCATTCATTGGTGGTTATAGCCAAATGGTACCTATGTACAGCTCAGTCAAAGTCAACGGAAGAAAACTTTATGATTACGCGGGAAATGGCGAAATTGTTGACCGTCCTGTAAAAGATATCTACATCGAGGACATAAAATTGACTTCTGACATTAGAAAGGATTCGAGTACTTTATCTTTTGATATTGATGTGAAGTGTTCTAAAGGAACCTACATTAGAACACTTGCAGTTGATATTGGTAAAGCGCTTGGCTATCCTGCACACATGTCTTATTTGAGGCGGACGGCTTCTTGTGGATTTTCCCTTGATGATACGACGCCACTTCAGGATTTAATTGAAAACCCTGAGGTAGTTAATGTTATCCCGGTTATTGATATTTTAGATGATCAAGTTCATTTTGATATTAGTGACGACCAAGCTTTACAATTTAAAATCACGAACGGGCAAAAATTGGTCAAAAGTGATATATTAAATGTGCTAGGTTTAACTGAACTCGACACGGTTTTATTTACGCATCAGAACGTGCCGATTGGCATCTACAAAACTCACGTAGATAAGCCGGATCAGCTTAAGCCATTTAAAATGTTTAGTAACTTATGGGGGACTTATGGAAATATTTAGATTGCACTATCCAAATGAGCAAGACTTATCTTCAATAGAGCTATCGGCAGCGGCGATTGGATTTTTTGATGGTTTACATCGTGGACACCTTGATGTCATTAATACTATGAAGGGCATTGCTGAAGAAAAAGGCCTAAAAAAAACGGTCATTACCTTTGATCCGCATCCTTCGGTTGTCTTAGATCCAACACGCCAGCGTACAACTTATCTCACACCGATCGATGTGAAGATTAAAAAACTTGAAGCACTAGATATCGACTACCTATTCATCATCAACTTCTCAAGTGCTTTTGCCGGTCTAGATAAAGATTTCTTTGTTCAGGAATACATTATCAATACACAAGTAAAAGAAGTCATTTCTGGATTCGATTATACTTATGGTAAAAAAGGTAGCGGCACAGTCGAAGATTTAAAACAGTATACTGAGTTCAACACGACAGTCGTTGACAAACTTGATTTTGATGGTGAAAAAGTATCAACGACAAAAATTCGTGAGTATTTGGAAACAAAAGCGCTCGCTAAAGCGAATCAAGCACTCGGCCGCGCTTACGATATCGAGGGCATTGTCGTACAAGGAGAAAAGCGCGGCCGGACCATCGGCTTTCCGACTGCGAACATTGAACCGAACTATCGTTACTTCATGCCGGCGAACGGTTCCTATGCAGTGACGGTGACGATTGATAACGATGACAATGTTTATAAGGGCGTTGCAAGTGTAGGTGTCAAACCCACTTTCCACGACAACGCACGTCTAACGACAGAAGTCTATCTCTTTGACTTCAATAAAGATATCTACGGTGAAAACGTCACAATACATTGGCACCATTTCGTTCGTGATGAAGAAAAATTTGATGGTATCGAACCGTTAATAGAAGCAATCGATTCAGATGCCAAGATTGCACGCGAACTGCTGAGCGATATTTAACTCAAGGTGACTTTCGAAAAGGATGGGTTTTTATCGAAAGAATACTTGAACTTAGAGTAGAAAAATTGTATAATACTACGAGTACCTTATCTTGGCATTGTTGAAACTCCGACGCATGCTCGGATATTGGTGAATATAATTTTATTAGGAGGAATTTTCATGGCAATTTCAAAAGAAAGAAAAAATGAATTAATCGAAGAATACCGCGTACACGAATCTGATACAGGATCTCCTGAGGTTCAAATTGCAGTATTAACTGAAGAAATCAACACATTAAACGAACACTTACGTTTCCACAAGAAAGACCACCACTCAAGACGTGGACTTCTTAAAATGGTAGGTCGTCGTAAACACCTACTTACGTACCTACGTAATAAAGACGTTTCTAGATACCGTGAATTAATCGGTAAATTAGGCATCCGTCGTTAATTTTAATTGTGCATATTCATCCCCTCTCTGTCTGAGAGGGGATTTTTTGTTTATGGTTTTGTGACGGTTACGATAAAAAGGGAAATCGCGGCGCTGTGGCGGTGACAGCGTCCAATTAAGGCAATATCGGCTCCCTGTGGATCTCACAGCGACCCGCTAGCAGAATATCGGCTCTCTGTGGATCTGACAGCGACCCGCCAACGCAATATCAGCTCTCTGTAACGACCATAGCGGCCCAATAATACAATATCAATCTAAATTATAGCGATATGCCACAACACACCAACCTCTTTTTATATATATATTTGTAAAAAAAAATGATATGATAACTATAAGTGCCAAGCTAAGGAGAGAAAACAAATTATGAATGAACAAAATAAACAAGTTTTTGAAACGACGTGGGGCGGCCGACCACTAAAAGTTGAGTATGGTGAAATGGCTAAGCAGGCAAATGGATCTGTGTTGGTACGTTACGGAGATACAGTTGTACTCTCTACGGCGACGGCTTCTAAGGAACCTAAGGATATTGGATTTTTCCCACTTACTGTAGGTTACGAAGAGAAATTATATGCTGCTGGTAAGATACCAGGTGGCTTTAATAAACGTGAGGGACGTCCGAGTGAGGATGCAACGTTAACGAGTCGTTTGATTGACAGACCGATTCGTCCACTATTCCCGGATGGTTATAGACATGATGTTCAAGTCATTTCGATTGTTTTATCTGTCGATAATGACGCATCTCCACAGATGGCAGCGATGCTAGGGTCTTCTATGGCCTTAAGCGTATCTGATATTCCATTTGATGGGCCGATTGCTGGTGTAACGGTTGGCTTAATCGATGGGGAATTTATTATTAACCCGACAGCAGAACAGATGGAAAAATCTGAGTTAGAGCTTCAAGTAGCAGGGACTAAACATGCGGTGAACATGGTAGAGGCTGCTGCCGAGGAAGTACCTGAAGATGTCATGTTAAAAGCGATTCTCTTCGGACATGAAAACATTAAGGAACTTGTTCAATTCCAAGAAGAAGCGATTGCACAAGTTCAACCTGAAAAACGTGAAGTCATTGTTCACGAAATTGATGCGGACTTCCGTACGAAGATTACAGCTGAAATTGAAGCGATGGGACTTTACGCTAAGATCCAAGAAAACGATAAGCAAACGCGTGAAGCAAACATTTCAGAAGTTAAACAAGACATCATTGCAACACTTGATGAAGAAGCGGAAGACTACGAGGCTCAAGTTCAAGATGTTTCTGCGATTTTTGATGATCTCGTTAAGGCTGAAGTACGTCGATTAATTACAGATGAAAAAGTGCGTCCGGATGGTCGTGAGCCAGCTGAAATTCGTCCGCTTTCTTCTAATGTAGGCCTGTTACCACGTGCACATGGTTCGGCTTTATTTACACGTGGTCAAACCCAAGCCTTATCCGTTGCCACACTTGGTGGTTTAGGAGAACACCAAATCATTGATGGTTTAGGCACAGAAGAGAACAAACGCTATATGCACCACTACAACTTCCCGAATTTCTCGGTAGGTGAAACTGGACCGATTCGTGGACCTGGCCGTCGTGAGATTGGTCACGGTGCCTTAGGTGAACGTGCATTATTACAAGTTATTCCTTCAGAAGAGGAATTCCCGTATACAATCCGTGTCGTATCTGAAGTATTAGAATCCAATGGTTCATCATCTCAAGCATCAATCTGTGGTTCAACACTTGCACTAATGGATGCAGGTGTACCGCTTAAAGCACCGGTTGCAGGTATTGCAATGGGGCTTGTTAAGAAAGGTGAAAACTACACAATTCTATCTGATATTCAAGGTATGGAAGATGCTCTAGGTGACATGGACTTTAAAGTTGCAGGTACACCTAAAGGAATCACTGCCATTCAAATGGATATTAAGATTGATGGATTAAGTGAAGCGATTCTTCAAGAAGCACTTGAACAAGCACGTCTTGGTCGTCAGCACATATTAGATCATATGCTAGCAACAATTGATAAACCGCGTACTGAGCTATCAGCATATGCGCCGAAAATTGAAGTCATGCATATTAAACCTGCTAAAATCCGTGACGTGATTGGACCAGGTGGTAAGAAAATTAACGAAATTATCGATGAGACAGGCGTTAAGCTCGACATCGAGCAAGATGGGACGGTATTTATCGGTGCAAGTGATCAGGAAGCCATCAAGAAAGCCCGTTCCATTATCGAAGATATTGTCAGAGAAGCTGAAGTTGGAGAAATTTATAACGGTGAAGTGCGCCGTATTGAGAAGTTTGGTGCCTTCGTTCAACTCTTCCCAGGTAAAGATGCACTCGTTCACATTTCTCAACTTGATACAACACGTGTCAACAAGGTTGAAGATGTCGTTAAAGTGGGGGATAAAATCCTCGTTAAGGTAACGAATATCGATAACCAAGGTCGTGTTAACGCTTCACGTAAAGAGTTATTATAATCAAACAATGAAGAAGACAAATAAATTGCCGAAAGAAATTGGAGGACAACACTGTGAAAAAAAAGCAAAATGATGCACATGTGAAAATCGTTCCTCTCGGCGGCGTTGGAGAAATTGCGAAGAACATGTACATTGTTGAAGTCGACAACGACATGTTTATCCTCGATGCAGGATTGATGTTTCCGGAAGATGAGATGCTCGGTATCGACATTGTCATCCCGGATATCTCCTATGTTTTAGAGAATAAAGATCGTCTTAAAGCGATTTTTGTAACTCATGGACACGAGGATTCGATCGGCGCAATTCCATATATTATCCAAGACTTAAACGTGCCAATCTATGGTTCACGTTTAACAATTGCATTAATTAAAGAACGTCTGAAAGAGAAGAACGTTAAAAAGAAAGTTAAATTTTACGCTATCAATAGCGAATCTGTTATGAAATTTGGGCAGACGAATGTGGAGTTCTTTGAAACTTCTCATAGCATCCCGGACTCATACGGTATTAGTATGAACACACCATATGGCTCGATTGTCTATACAGGTGAATTTAAGTTCGACCAGAGCTTAACAGGAAACTATGACTATAATATGGCGAAGATGTATGCCTTAAGTCAAAAGAATAAGACACTCGCTTTAATCAGTGACTCTACTGAAGCTGAGAAAATGGGCTACAATACGGCTGAGAACATTATCGAAGAGCACATTCTCGATAACTTCCAAAAGTCTAAAAAGCGTATTATCGTGTCATGCTACGCTTCGAACTTTGTTCGCATTCAACAAGTTTTAACAAATGCTGCCAAAGTTAACCGTAAAGTTTCCTTCCTTGGACGTACATTAGAATCATCGTTTAAGGTTGCTAGAAAACTGGGTTACTTCGACATTCCAGAAGGCTTACTTGTACCAAGCCATGAAATTAAAGATTATCCGGATAATGAACTTGTCATTATCGCGACAGGCTCACAAGGTGAGCCAATAGAAGCACTTGGTAAAATGTCACGTGGACAACATGAAGTGACCAACATTAAAGAAGGCGATGAAGTATACATTTTAACGACACCTTCTTCAAGCATGGAAGTCGTTTTATACTCTACTCAAAATGAACTTGTTAAAGCAGGTGCGACAATCAAGTCACCTGAATCAAGAATTCATGCCTCAGGACATGGTTTAGCTGAAGAATTAAAAATGATGCTAAACGTCTTTAAACCGGAATATTTCGTTCCTGTTCAAGGTGAATTCAAAAACCAAATTGCCCATGCCCGTCTTGCAACAGAGACAGGGGTTAAGGCAGAGAATATATTCCTACTTGAAAAAGGTGACGTCGTTCAGTACGACGGTACGAAGATGTATTCTAAAGATAAGGTTGAAGCAGGCAATGTCTTAATCGACGGTAGCGGTGTTGGCGACGTTGGTAACATCGTCTTACGTGACCGTAGACTTCTTAGTGAGGACGGTATCTTTATTGCTGTTGTCACAATTGACCGTCAGACACGTCAAATTATTGCAGGACCTGAAATTCAATCACGTGGATTTGTCTACGTCAAAGAATCTGAAGAATTATTAAAAGAAGCGGCTGGCCGCATTGGTGGTATTGTTGAAGAAAACATTAGCGCCGGTAAGATTGAATGGAGCGTCTTAAAACAAAATATCAGAGACGACCTCGGAAAATTCTTATACGATGAAACGAAACGCCGTCCAATGATAATTCCAATCATTTCTGAAATATAATAAAGTTAGATCCAACGGAGATATGAGGTTATCCTAATATCTCCGTTGTTATAATTATTCTGTTAATAAAGGTGGTTAACCATGGCGACCAAAAGAAAGCGCACCACAAAGAAGAAAAAGAATGATAAAAAAACATACTATGCTAGTTTTTCATTAATACTTATTATCCTACTTATCATTACGGTGTTTAGCCTAGGTGTCGTCGGTGAATATTTAGATGCAGGATTCAATTATTTATTCGGCTCGAGTCGATACTTTACTTACTTCGTACTCCTACTCGCAGCCTTTTATCTTGCGACAAACTTAAAATTCCCATTCACGAAACGCATGTTTGGCTACACCCTAATGCAATTCGGACTCTTATTTTTCCTACATTCCATCCTGTACCTAACAAATCGAGCACTTACAGACAGCTACTATGGCTTCCAAGAAATTCTCGAATTAACAAGAGCTTCGGGCTTTGAATTTACAGGCGGTGGCGTGATCGGTCAGACACTTTTCAACTTCTCATCAACAGGAATCAGCTTCTTTGGCACACTCTTAATCAGCTTGATCTTTATCTATTTAAGCCTGATTATTGTGCGTAATAAGAGCATTGAAGAATCACTAAGAAATGATTTCACCTTTGTCATTAAAGGACTGACAGCTATCGGTGCAGGCATTGCCTCATTATTTAGCATAATCAATGAGAAAATTAAAAATAGACCGGCTAAAGAGAAGAAAACCAGTACTGGAAAAACGGCCCCTGTCATTGAAGAAGCGAACGCCGAAGCACCCTTACCAAAAAGAAAAAACAAAAAACGTGAGGCGAGATTTAATCAGACGGATGAATCAGCAAAAGAAGAAGTTTCGGATACAGACTACGAGGAGACTTATATCGAACCAGAAGTCTATGCATCCGATGAGCTCGTCAGTGAAGAACCTGAAACCAAAGACGAAGTTGGACAAGCTGATTCAGAATCTGGTTTAACAATTGAAGAGGAAATTAGTGAGAAAAAAGAAATAGAATATGAAGATGATGCGGATCCCCTTCACGATATTCCAGAAGGCGAAGTCGCTGATGATGAGTTTGAGGAATTTGACGCAGAAGAGTTAAGAGAACTGAATGCCTACAAACTTCCACCAATCGATATTTTAAATGACGCTGAACAGACTGCTAAAGTCAGTAATAAGGAAGTTATTCAGCAAGGTAAAGTGCTGGAAGAGACGCTTAAAAACTTTGGCGTCAATGCGAAAGTTTCTAAGATTAGAATTGGCCCGGCAGTGACACAGTTTGAAATTCAGCCAGATATCGGTGTCAAAGTTTCCAAAATTATTAACCTTCAAAATGATATCGCCCTGAGTTTAGCTGCAAAAGACATACGTATTGAGGCACCAATACCGGGTAAATCAGCTGTTGGTATTGAAGTGCCAAACTCTGTTGTCAGTATGGTGACCTTAAGAGAAGTCATTAAGAGAAGATCATCCGACAATCCACTTGAGGTTGCCCTCGGTAAAGATATTTCTGGTGCGCCGATTATGGCAGAGTTAAATAAAATGCCGCACTTACTTGTTGCTGGGTCAACAGGAAGTGGTAAATCAGTATGTATTAACGGCATTATAGTCAGTATCTTACTCAATGCTAAACCGCATGAGGTAAAACTGATGATGATTGATCCGAAAATGGTAGAGTTAAATGTCTATAACGGCATTCCTCACCTCTTAGCACCTGTAGTGACTAATCCACAAAAGGCGAGCGATGCCTTAAATAGAATCGTGAGTGAAATGGAAAGACGTTACGATTTATTTAGTCACTCTAATACAAGAAACATCGAAGCTTACAACCAGTATCTAGAACGGACTGCTGATAATCCGAAAAAAGTACAAAAATTACCGTACATTGTCGTCATCGTCGATGAGCTCGCTGACCTTATGATGGTCGCTTCAAAAGATGTAGAAGCATCGATTACTCGTATTGCCCAGATGGCTAGGGCTGCAGGTATTCACCTTATCATCGCAACACAAAGACCATCAGTTGACGTCATTACTGGTATAATTAAAGCAAATATTCCGTCCCGCATCGCATTTGCAGTCAGCTCTCAAACAGACTCACGCACAATCATTGACTCTATGGGCGCAGAAAAACTGCTCGGTCGTGGTGACATGCTCTTCTTACCATCAGGCCGCTCTAAGCCATTACGTGTTCAAGGGGCCTTCCTAGATGATGAAGAGGTCACAGATATAGTAGAATTTATAACAGAGCAGATGAAAGCAAACTATGAGAAATCTGTCATCATGAATCAAAAACAAGCAGAAAAATCAGAAGTTGAATCTGATGATGACCTATATCCAGATGCGAAGTGGTTCGTCATCGAAGAACAACGCGCGTCTGCCAGTCTATTACAGCGCCAGTTCAGAGTCGGATATAACCGCGCCGCTCGCCTCGTTGATGACTTAGAGGCTAACGGTGTAATCGGGCCGGCGAGCGGGTCGAAACCACGGAGTGTCCTGATTGAAAACCATGAAGATTAGTTAGGAGTTTTTCTTATGCAAGGTGTAGAGAAAAAAATTATTAATAATGTACCCATCGTAAAGATATATACCGCAAAGTTTAAGACAGTTGTCGTCAGCATCTACTTCCGTACGCCACTGACTGAACAAGGGGCAACAACAAGGAGTTTACTCAGTCGTATGATGGTCAAAAGAACAAGTGAACATCCGACGAATGCCAAACTGCTTGAGTACTTAGCTGAGCATTACGGTGCACACTTAACTTCTAACGTCATTAAGAAGGGTAGTGACCACCTATTAAAAGTGTCAATTGAATTTGTAAACGATAAGTTTATTCTTGAAGATATGGATATGCTTGGTGATATTACAGCACTCTTAAAAGATGTGTTGTATTCACCGTTCTCTTATAGTGAGGAAGATCAGGCATTTTTCGATAGAGAGAAGCGACTTTTAAAAAATCGTCTGACGAGCATGAAGGATAACTATGCCCAACGTGCCTTTGAGTCTCTCTTAGAGACTATGTTTGATGATGAGCCGTACCGGATTTTATCATTTGGGGATATTGAAGTCTTAGAACAATTAACGCTAGATGATGTTAAAGCAGCTCATGCTGATATGATGGCTAACAACGACATGTCAATTCTAGTTGCCGGTAAAGTGGATGATAAGGTATTTGATGCCTTAGCGAACGTTCATCAATTAGAAGAACCTAAGCTCTATCCTTATAAAGGCTACCCAATACAAGCACCTGGGGACGTGAAGTACAAGACGACAGAAAGCCGTATTGAACAAGCGAAAGCTAACCTAGGCTTTAGGGTACTGTATTCTGAACCTGGTGATGTCATGGCATTGAATGTCTTCAACCAATTGTTTGGCGGTTCTGCTTCATCACTTTTATTTACGAATATTCGTGAGAAGATGAGCTTAGCATATTCCATCCATTCACAAGTGGATATTAAAAATGGTTATCTCTTTGTTCTAGCAGGGGTAGATAACGACAATATCAAGGTCTTTGAAGATGCAGTTAAACGAGAACTTGATCGCGTTTTAGATGGTGATTTTGATGAGCGCTTCGTCGAAGAAATCAAGCGTAATATGTTATCTTCAAGAAAAGAGTCCATGGATAAGCCGAGAGGCTTGATCTCTTTAAATTATAATCGCTTACTGAGAGATCAATCGACGACTAAAGAAGTTAAAGAATGGACTGAACAATTAAAAGCAGTCACTAAGGCAGATATCATAAACCTTGCTACTAAGATTAAACTGGACACAGTATATACGCTGAAAGGCGGTAATAATGATGACTAAGTATACAAAAACATACTATGAACACGTTGATGAAACCGTCTATAAACAAGTAATGGATAACGGTTTACAAGTGTATATAATCGACAAGTCAGGTTATAATAAAAAGTTTGCAACGTATACAACTAAATATGGTTCGACTGATAATCACTTTAAGTCAGGTGATAAGGTTTACAATGTGCCAGACGGTATCGCTCACTTTTTAGAGCATAAGATGTTCGACAAAGAATCAGGTGACGTCTTTACGAAGTTTTCTGAAATGGGTGCCAGTGCCAATGCCTTTACTTCAGTGGACCGGACATCATATTTATTCAGTGCTACGGAAAATTTTGAAGAGAACTTAACGCTCTTGATGAACATGGTTGAAATTCCATATTTTACACCTGAAAAAGTGGATAAGGAAATTGGTATTATCAATGAAGAGATAAAGATGTACCAGGATAATCCAGGCTATAGACTCTACCATGAGACCCTAAATTCAATGTATGAAAACTCACCTGTTGCAATTGATATTGCAGGGACTTTAGAATCGATTTCTGAAATTACTGCAGAACACTTATATCTATGCCATGAGACATTCTATGCACCGGATAATATGGTCATGATTTTAGCAGGAGATTTCGATATCGAAGCAACGTTTAACTTTATCGAAACGCATCAAAATAAACGTCCGACAACGACACCATCAAACATTGAACGCTTCCTACCAGAAGAACCTTATGGTGTAAGTCGTTATAATCAAGAACTTCAACTGCAAGTGACCACACCAAAAGTGATGCTCGGTTTTAAATCACTCCCGGATGATGCAGATAGTCATTTACGATCAAAACGTGATGCAGCGATGTTATTTGCCTTAGATATGGTCTTTGGCGAACAGTCTAGTTATTATGAGGATCTTTTAGAACGCGGCATTATAGATGATTCCTTTAATTTCTCTTATCAAGAAGATAATCTAGTCCGTCATACTTTGATGGCTGTGGAAACTGAACATCCAGAAACATTTACACAAGAAATAATCCGCATTATTAAAGAAGTTAAAGACTCAGATTTCTTCAGCGAGAAGCGATTGCAGAGTCAAAAGCGAGAGTTATTAGGTGATTACTTAACGAGCTTAAACTCTCCAGAATACGTTGCGAATCAGTTTACTAAGTATCTCTTTGATGGTGCCGATCTCTATGAAGTGCCAGATCTAATCAATAGTATTAGCTTAGATGACTTGAAGGAATTCTTTAATAATTCTATCGATGAAATGAATGTCTCAAGTGTCATCGTGAAGCCACATGACTAAGGTTGTCATCGTCGGTGCAAGTGGTGATATCGGATCATCGGTCCATAAGAAATTTAAAGATGATGATGTCATCACATTCTCAAAGACACAGGCGCCGAAATTTCAAAGTACCCATCATTATTTAGACTTGAGTCAGCCAATTGAAAGGGACGATCTAGCGTCATACTTTCAACACATTGATGTCATCGATACATTAATCTACACTCCAGGCGAAGCTTTGTTTGAACTCATCCAAGATACGGATTTAAGCACTGTAGATAAACAGTACAATATAAACATACGTAGTTTGGTCGCTTTTATTCAGATATTGCTTCCTAAGCTGAGAGAAAGTGAGCAAGCATCGATTATCGTCATGTCCTCGGTATGGGGAACATACGGCTCAAGTATGGAAAGTGTTTATAGTGCCTTTAAAGGTGCACAGGAGACCTTGGTCAAATCCTTGGCCAAGGAGTTTGCACCGTCAGGAATTTCAGTAAATGCTATAGCACCTGGTGTGGTCCGTGGTAGAATGACATTAAAGCTAAGTAAAGAAGACATAAAGTATATGTTAGAAGATTTGCCGCAAGGCCGTTTAATTGAGCCTGAAGAAGTGGCAGACCTCACTCTTTATTTAGCATCTAGTAAAGCACGAAGCATTACGGGAGAGGTTTTAAAAATCAACGGGGGATGGTTTACATGAATCCAACACAACCTGAATTTTATCCTGAACGTACAGTAGAGGTGTATTTAGAATATAAAAATTTAGATGACAGGCCAGGTTTACTGGGCGATATTCTAAGTCTTTTAGGTAATATTGGTCTTTCAATTAAAACGATTAACGGTGTTGAAGTTTCACAGCGTGCACTGTTGATTCGTACGGACGATATGTGGAAGTTAGAACGATTTAAAAACATCGTCAGACACATCCATGAGATTGAAATTATAAAGATTAGAAAACCGACCATTACTGACCGTTTGACCCTACGTCATGGCAGATTCATCAAACGTGCTGAAGAGAACAAGAATATCTTTAGTTTTACACGTGATGAAATTAGTATTGTTGTTGACTTTCTAGCGAGTTTATTTGAGATTGATGATACTTTCTTAATTGGTGTCCGCGGCATGCCAAGAGTTGGTAAGACAGAATCCGTAGTTGCGGGGAGCGTGACAGCTGGTGATAAGTGGTTGTTCTTATCGTCAACAATGTTAAAACAGACGGAAAGAACGAGTCTTCACAAACAGGAATACGACAAAGGTAACGTCTACATTATAGACGGTGCTGTCACGTCTAAATCAACAAATAATGAACATAAACGTCTGGTCAACGAAATTATAAACTACGAGGGTACGACTGTCGTCGAACATCCTGACTTACTAATGGAAGATCCTTACTTTAAACTGACTCAAGATGATTTTGATTACATTATTGAAATACGTGAGTACGAAGGTCAAGAAATTACTTATGAAAAACATAAGAAGCGTCACTGGTTTGAAAGTGACAACATGGACTTTTTCTAATTGGAGCTAAAGATTATGAAACTAGGGACTTACTTAAAAAATAAAAGGGAAAAATCCGGCATCACTTTAAGAGAGATGGAAAGTGGCTCAGGTATAAAAAAATCAGTCATCTTAATTATCGAAGCGGGTGACTTATCAAAACTCCCTGAACCGAAACATACTAAACACCTTATTAGAAAGTATGCTGATTACGTAAAACTCGATGCTGATATGCTCTTTGAGCGTTTTAGTGATGAGCTTCCGAAAGCGACAACAGATCAGCAGAAGAGAAATCAAAAAGAAGATCAGGACTTTAAATACTTAAAGAAAATTTTAATCGGTTTTATTACGATGATCCTAGTCTTGTTTGTTGTTTGGCTTGTACTTTTGCAAATCGGTTCTGAAGGTGACCTCTTTGAAACTAAACGGGTCTATGAAACAGACTCTGAAGTTATTGATGACATTGCTTCATCAAATGAAGAAGAATCGACCGAAGCACCAGAAGAAGAAGCTGAATCTGAAGAACCAGAAGGAGAAACAGCTGAAGAAGAAACAAAGGAAACAAGCGAGGAAGAAGCTGAAGAAGCGCCGACAACCGATGTGAGTTTTGTCAATCGTGAAGGTAATACTTTGATATACAATATTACGACGAGTGACACTTTTTCAGTGGAAATTTCAGGAGATGAGCCTTCTTGGGTTAGCCTAACTGATGACCTTGAAAATTCTTATCTATATGAGGAATCTGAAGGTGGCACTTTTGATATTGATCCAGAAGCGTCTGTATTAAATTTGGCACTCGGAAACTCTACGAATTTTGATGTCTCAATTGATGGTCAGCCACTCGACAATTCCTTACGTGGTGATACGGTAACAATATATTATCAATTTAACATAACGAGGGAGTGACAAAATGAATATACCTAATTGGTTGACTGTGTTTCGAGTCATCCTTATTCCAGTCTTCTTAATCTTTGCCTTAGTCGATTTCGGTTTTGGCAATACGACCTTCCTCGGTGGGGAAGTTATCCGTATTGAACAGCTCATTGCTGCTGTTACCTTTGTCGTTGCCGCATTGACTGACTTTTTAGATGGCTACTTAGCCCGTAAATGGAATCTCATTACCAACATGGGCAAATTTTTAGATCCGCTTGCCGACAAACTCCTCGTCACGACCGGTTTAATTGTCCTAGTTGAATGGCATGTTATTTCATCCTGGATTGCAGTTGTTATCATCGCACGTGAATTTGCAGTCACAGGTTTAAGACTCTTACAAATTGAGCAGGGCTACGTGTCAGCAGCAGGCCAGCTTGGTAAAGTGAAGACGGTCTTTCAAATGTTTGCACTAGTATTTTTACTTTTCGGTGATATTATGACAAGCTTCCTACCATTTTCACCAGGTATGGTATTAATGTACATTGCAGTCTTCTTTACAATCTTATCTGGAGTCGAATACTTTGTTAAAGGCCGTGCTGTTTTTAAGGCAGACCATAAATAAAAAATTGTCGATAAAAACCAACAGAAAAGTGAAGTTTAGTAATGAATCCTGGCGGTAATTAGAAAATGGTCAGCAAAAATTAAAATTTTGTATTTAAAAGCGAACATATATTCGCTTTTTTATTTTATGAGTGATATAATAAATATGAAATCACGACTGGAGGTACATTATGGACGAAAGACATAAAGCGATAGATACAGTAATTAAAAATATGGAAAAATCATTTGGTAAAGGTTCGGTAATGAAGCTAGGAGATGACGTTGGACGTAAGGTACAAACCACTTCATCAGGATCAGTCACAGTAGACAGAGCACTCGGTGTAGGCGGTTATCCTAAAGGCAGAATTATAGAAATCTACGGACCGGAATCTTCAGGTAAGACGACAGTATCCCTACACGCGATTGCAGAAGTTCAGAAAAATGGAGGCATCTGTGCCTTCATTGACGCAGAGCATGCGCTCGATCCAGAATATGCTAAGAATCTTGGTGTAGACATTGATAATTTATATATTTCACAACCAGACACAGGTGAGCAAGCACTAGAAATTACAGAAGCTTTCGTACGTAGTGGTGCTGTAGATATGGTCGTTATCGACTCTGTAGCAGCTCTAACACCTAGAGCGGAAATAGAAGGTGAGATGGGTGACTCTCACATGGGTCTTCAAGCCCGTCTGATGTCTCAGGCACTACGTAAACTTTCAGGTGCCATTTCTAAGTCAAACACAACTGCCTTATTCATCAACCAAGTTCGTGAGAAAATTGGTGTGATGTTCGGTAACCCAGAAACAACAACCGGCGGACGTGCCCTAAAATTCTATAGCTCAGTACGTCTTGAAGTCCGCCGTGCGGAAAGTCTTAAAGTCGGTCAAGATATCGTTGGTAACCGTACTAAGATTAAAGTTGTAAAAAATAAGGTTGCACCACCGTTTAAAGTGGCAGAAGTCGACATCATGTATGGTGAAGGTATTTCTCGCGTCGGTGAAGTGATTGACCTTGGTGTAGAAGAAGACATCATTGAAAAAAGTGGTGCTTGGTATTCTTACAATGGTGAAAGACTTGGCCAAGGTAAAGAGAATGCGAAGAATACACTAAAAGAAAACACTGAACTATACGAAGAAATCCAAAGAAAACTGCGCTCGGCACTCGGCTTTGGGGAAGATATTGAAGTCACTGAAGAAGAGGATGAGAAAGAAAGTACACTCTTTGATGAAGATGAATTAAAATAAGCTTATATAGCAATTTATTAAAAGTCGGCAAGCACGGGAAATGTAAATTCTCGTGCTTGCTTTTATGTAACATTATATTTAAAATTGTAATATATAATATTTTAATTCAACTCATATTATATTTAACACACTTTAGAACCGAGATAGGGAGGTGTTTATTGTGGACTTAATGAACATTCTCTTCATCCTAATTGGTATTATTCTAGGTGTTGTTATCGGATATTTTATTGTCAATAACATGTTGACGAAAAAGCAGCAACAAGCGAGAACATCAGCTGATCATATAATTTCAGAAGCAGAGAAAGAAGCTGACAATCTCAAGAAAGAAAAGCTGCTCGAAGCGAAGGAAGAAAACCAAAATCTGAAGGAAGCTTTCGATGATGATATGAATCGTCAACGCGCAGAGATGAAAGCATATGAAAACAGATTAATTCAACGAGAATCATCCTTAGATCGTAAAAGCGAAACGCTAGATAAGAAAGATGACTCGTTGGAACAAAAAGAAGCTAAAATTGAAGAAAAACAGCAGATGGTAGATGCCAAGGATGACGAGATTAATGAAAAAATTAGTCAACAAGAAACAGAATTATCCCGCATCTCCGGACTGACTCGTGATGAAGCGCGAGAAGAGTTGTTCTCTCAAGTAGAACAAGAACTGTCACATGATATGGCTGTAATGGTAAAAGAAAAGAAAGAAGCAATGACCCGCGATGTAGAAAAAGAAGCGCGTGAACTGCTTGCCCTAACGGCACAGCGTTACGCAGCAGAATATACAAGCGAGTCCACAGTGTCGGTAGTCAACCTACCAAATGATGAGATGAAAGGTCGCATCATTGGCCGCGAAGGTCGTAACATTAGAACACTTGAAACGCTGACTGGAGTCGATCTCATCATCGATGATACGCCAGAAGCAGTAATCTTATCAGGCTTTGATCCGATTCGTCGTCAAATTGCGAAAAGTGCCCTAGAAGCACTCGTAGAAGATGGCCGAATTCATCCAGGACGTATTGAAGAAATGGTTGATAAATCCCGTCGCAATATGGAAACTGAAATTCGCGACGCAGGTGAAGCTGCTGCATTTGAACTCGACATTCATAACTTACATCCAGAACTTTCTAAGCATTTAGGTAAGATGAAATATCGTCTAAGCTACGGACAAAACGTCCTCAAGCACTCAGTAGAAGTTGGATATCTTGCAGGTATCCTAGCAGCAGAACTCGGCGAAAACGTTGCACTCGCTCGCCGTGCTGGACTACTTCATGATATCGGTAAATCCATCGACCATGAACTAGAAGGATCACACGTTGAAATCGGGGCTGAACTTGCTAAACGTTACAAGGAAAAAGACACAGTTATCAACGCAATTGAATCACACCACGGTGATGCTGAACCAACAAGCGTCATTTCAATCCTTGTTGCAGCGGCAGATGCCTTATCAGCTGCCCGTCCAGGTGCAAGACGCGAAACACTCGAGAACTACGTTAAACGTTTAGAAAAACTAGAGCACATAGCAGAAAGCTATGAAGGCGTTGAAAAAACCTTTGCAATTCAGGCCGGACGCGAAATTCGTGTCATGGTAAGTCCTGAAAATATCGATGACCTTAAAGCCCATCGATTAGCAAGAGACATTAAAAAACAAGTAGAAGATGAACTACAATATCCAGGACACATAAAAGTGACAGTTGTCCGTGAGATGAGGGCCATAGAATACGCTAAATAGTATTTAGAGAATCCCCCAGACTAATTCCTAGTCTGGGGGATTTTTGTATGGTGCTTTTTACCATTTTTCAAATAAGTACTTACACTTTCGCCATTATTGTATTTGTGAGGGCTTTTAGCTGAAAAACTATATTTTCCATGTATAAATAGAAGTGAGGAAATATACAAATTGGAGGAAAAATGTTCTTAAATCATCGTAAGCAACCATTCGAACTTTTACATTATGCCGCTTTAGGAAAACGTCGAGTATTGACAGAAGAAGAACAAACCGCCTTGAGAACAAGTCATAAGGGGTTTATCAGAGAAAAGAATTACGATTTGATTTTGGATGAAACCGGCCACAGAAATATGCATATATTTCGTGATGTCTTTTTGAAAATCGGTAAAAGTTATACCCAGTTTGATAGCATCATCATCGCTGAAGATAGAATATCACTCAATGAAATCAAAAACTACAGCGGTGAATATAGATTTGAAAATGGTAATTGGTATCGAAATCAAAGGCAGATGAGTGATAACCCTTTTGTTCAAACAGTGCGAGCAAAAAACAAACTTCAGCGACTAATGACAGAGAACAACATTCAATACAATGTTGAGTCGGCCACCGTCTTTGTGAATGATGGTTTTAGGTTGATTAGTGACGACGATAAGATCTGGAAGACCACCGTGTTACGAAATTATCTTAGGTCATACTTTTCAAGTCGGGGTAGTAGTTTTGTGGGCAATCGTACAAAGAAGGCAGCTGAAATAATTAAAACTGCTATAGCTGAAAATCCCTATTTACCAGATGCTATAGATATAAAGACGTTGAAGCTGGGTCTTTATTGTGGGGTTTGTGGGCACTTTGATTTGGAGAAGGGTCAATTCCATTTTTTGTGTGCAAATTGCGGGACGAAGGAGAGTAATAGTACCCACGTTTTACGTACCTTTAGCGATTTTAAATTCCTCTTCCCTAATGAAAAAATGACTAAGAGGAAGGTGCTGCAGCTGGCGGATCATCAGTTGTCCGATACTACCATTAAACGTTATTTAGCAAAATTTTGTACTAGAGATACAAGTGTGAAAACTGCTTGTTATAAATTTAAATTTTATGATTTTGAAGAAGCTATGACGACGATAAAGGACATAAGATATAAAGATTGGGTGAAAATTGTTGAATGATGGAGGTAGTTTGTCTTTATCGGCTCGGTGTGGAACTGACAGCGGTCCGCTAGGGATTTATCGGCTCGCTGTGAAACTGACAGCGGTCCGCTAGGGATTTATCGGCTCGCTGTGAAACTGACAGCGGCCCGCTAAAGATTTATCGCACTGTTCTATCCCAAACATCGACACGGAAATCAGAAATAATGTATAATACTAGCAGTAGATAGGGTGGTTTTGATATGAGAATATTATTTATCGGAGATGTGGTCGGAAAAGTTGGCCGCCGCATGTTAAAAAATTATTTACCTGGGTTAAAAAAAGAACACGGCGCGCATTTCACAATTGTGAATGGTGAGAATGCTGCACACGGTAAGGGGATTACCGAGCGAACGTATAAGGAAATACTAAGTGCGGGTGCGGATTTTATCACGCTAGGGAATCATGCTTTCGCTAAACGTGAGGTATACGATCTCCTCAATACAGATGTGAAAATGGTAAGGCCGGCAAATTTCCCAGAAGGTACACCGGGTGAGGGGGCCAAAGTGGTCAACATCAATGGTAAGAAGCTGTTGATCGTTAATCTTCAGGCGCGTAGTTTCCTTGAGCCAATTGAAAATCCTTTTAAAGTTATCGATAAAATTCTTGATAGTCATGAATACGATCAAGCTTTCGTCGACTTCCACAGCGAAACGACGTCGGAGTCAATCGCCATGGGTTATTATTTAGATGGTCGGGTGAATGCTGTCGTTGGTACGCATACCCATGTGCAAACGAATGATGCGACCCGATTAGAAAATGGGACAGTTTACATAACGGACGTTGGTATGACTGGCTTTAAGGATGGAATTCTTGGTATTAGAAAAGATGAAGTCATCAGAAGGTTCATAACAAATTTACCTGAAAGACATGTGGTACCTGATGAAGGAAAAGGTGTCATCAGTGGCGTCATTATCGACACAGATCAAAAATCAATTAAAAATTTCAAAGTAGAAGAATAACTATGAAGGGTTCAGTTCAAATATAAACTGAACTCTTTTTCTTTATTCCAATCAAATTTAGTGAAAATTTCGTCTGTTTTATGGCATAATATAATTAATTCGGTTTTCGAAATAAGTATGTGGGATTGAAACAAGGGGTGCGTGTGTATGTTAACTGTCTACCGTTATGCAACGAAATATAAATGGCTGATTATCGTTGCTTTAGTGTTTATGTTTATTGAACTGATTGTTGAATTAATTCAGCCACTGTTTATTCAGCAAGTCATCGACCAGGGGATACTTGCCAATGATTTAGATAACGTCATATTTTATTTAATTGTGATGTTTGCAGTATCGCTGATTGCCTTTATATCAGGGATTCTGAATACATATTTCACTAGTCATTTAACCAATATGTTTGGTTATGATTTAAGAATGGCAATTTTTACTAGAGTCCAGCACTTTACTTTAGCAACATTCTCGAAATTTCCAACTTCAAGCTTGATTACACGACTCACACAAGATGTTCTTCAAACAGAAATGCTCTTGTACATGAGTTTACGTATATTACTTAGGGCACCACTGCTCGTTATTGGTTCCTTGGTCATGTCATTTGTAGTCAATCCGACACTTGGTTTTTATCTATCAATTCTAACGCCAGTCCTTGCGGTATTCTTATTCATTACTGCGAGAAAAGGGGCAAAAGTATTTTTAAGAGTGCAGCACTGGCTTGATAGAATTAACCGTTTTATTCAGCAAAATTTAGAAGCTGTTAGGCTGATAAAGGCCAACGACAGAGGGAAATTCGAAGCAAATAAATTCGCCAAGGTCGCAACCAAGTTAAAGACAGACACGACTTATGCTTTACGATTGATGGAATCGATATTACCGGTCTTACTTTTAATCATGAACGGCAGTTTACTACTGGTCTTATGGGTGGCATCTGACATTCTACAAGGTAACGCTGTTGCTGTCGGTGAGATTGTAGCCATCATTAACTACGCCTTAAGAATGCAGGGTGGATTCTCAATGTTTGCCTTTTTAATTATCGCGACATCTCGTGCTAAGGCGTCAAGTGACAGAATAAGTGAAGTCCTTCATTCACCAATTTCAATAGATGGAGAACAGACGTATAAAGAGAGTGAAGAAGAAGGTTACGTTAAGTTTGAAAATGTATCATTCAAATATCCAAACGCCTCGCGATATGTACTTAAGAACATATCATTTGAAATATACGACAACGAAAACTTTGTCATCATGGGCGGAACAGGTTCAGGTAAGTCCACTTTGATTAGCTTGATTCCAAATATGTATGACCCGACAGATGGGAAAGTCTATGTCAATGATAAAGAAATCAGGGAATGGGAAACTGCGGACTTAAGGCAAACAATCGGTTATGTGCCGCAGAGATCTATGTTATTTACAGGTAGCATCTACGATAATCTCCTTTGGGGTAACATAAAGGCTGAAGAAGAAGAGGTCATGACTTCTTCAGAGAAAGCTCAAATTCACGATAATATAATGAGCTTTGATGATAACTACGATACGCCAGTGGGTCAGATGGGTGTCACTTTATCAGGGGGGCAAAAACAAAGACTCTCTATTGCACGTGCCTTGGTAAGAAAGCCGGCTATTTTAATTTTAGATGACTCAACATCAGCACTTGATATTAAGACAGAAAACAACTTGTGGGATGCCTTAAAAGATGAAAATGTGACGCGAATCGTCATCACCCAAAAGATTTCTACAGCCAAAAATGCTGACCGTATTTTACTTTTAGATGACGGTGAAATTGCGGGGCTAGGTACACACGAGGAACTGTTAAAATCGTCACCGCTCTACGGAAAGATCAACGAGTCACAGATGAAAGGGGGGCACATCGATGAGTAATTTTTTCAACAAGCCTTTTGGTCATGAACCTGTCTTAAAGAAGGAAGATATTGGTTCAAAACAGAAGCGTACGAGGGCAGATAATATGGGGCAGACGCTCCTGAGAATCTGGCAGTTCATGAGAGGTGAAAGAAAGTTATTATACCTCATCATACTACTCGTCGTTGTGACCAGTCTTTTAAGCATCGTTGGTCCATTTTTAGTTGGCCGTATTGTTGACTTTTATTTTATACCGAGAGAATTCGATGGGCTATTTAGAGTATTAATTATACTTTTAGCTTCCTATATCTTACTGTCATTAACAACATTTATTCAGGCCTACCTAATGGTCGGCTTATCACAAAGAACAATCTATAACTTAAGACAACATTTATTTGATCATATGCAGGAATTACCAGTCACTTTTTTCGATAATCGCCAACACGGGGAATTGATGAGTCGGATGACAAACGATATTGAAACCTTGTCTCAAACAATGAACTCTTCATTTATTCAATTTACGACAAGTATTGTGACCTTGCTCGGCACGTTTTCGGTAATGTTGTACCTAAGTCCAATTATGACATTTCTAACGGCATTAATTATTCCTTTACTTATCATTGGTGTCCGCTATATTACAAATCGTACAGGTCCGATTTTTAAAATGAGACAGAGACGTACGGGGGAACTTAATGGATATATAGAAGAAATTGTCTCTGGTCAAGAAATCGTTAAAGTATTCTCTCAAGAAAAACGAGCGATTGATAACTTTGAAGAAAAAGCGAGAAATTTAAGAGAAGTTACTTTCTGGGCAAACTTGTACTCTGGCTTTATACCGAAAATAATGAATATGTTAAATAACTTATCCTTTACTATAGTTGCAGGTGCTGGAGGCATTCTTGCACTGACGACAAACGGTATCGTTACTGTTGGTACTATTGTTGTCTTCGCTGAATATGCGAGACAGTTTACAAGACCGCTCGCTGACCTATCCAACCAACTCAACCAGGTACTATCCGCCATTGCCGGTGCTGAAAGGGTCTTTCAGATTATAGATACGCCAAAAGAAAAGGATAATGGAACGATTGAAAATTTACAAATTGAAGGAAATATAGAATTTAAGAATGTCACATTCTCATATTTAAAAGAACAAAAATCACCAACTATAAAGGATCTATCGTTTTCAATTCAGTCTGGTGAATCAGTTGCTTTAATTGGTGCTACTGGAGCAGGGAAGACGACGATTATGCAGTTACTGGCCCGTTTCTATGAGACAGATAACGGGGAAATTTTAATCGACGGTAGAAATGTTAAAGACTATAAACGGCATGCCATACGCTCACGTACCGCATTTGTCTTACAAGATCCTTATCTTTTTGAGGCAACAATCAGAGAAAATATTCGCTATGGACGCTTAGATGCAACAGATGAGGAAGTCATAGAAGCTGCTAAGACCGCCAATGCACACGACTTCATTATCTCGCTTGATAACGGATATGATACTGTACTTGATTCGGATGATGGTGTTGTTTCAGAAGGACAAAAGCAGCTGATATCTATTGCGCGGGCTTTAATTACCGATCCTGCAATCCTATTATTAGATGAGGCAACATCTTCAATTGATACGATTACAGAGCTTAAAATCCAAGAATCACTTGAGCGGCTGATGAAAGGGCGAACTAGTATTATTATTGCTCATAGACTCAATACTATAAAAGCAGTCGACCGAATCTTTGTACTTGAACACGGTAAAATGCTTGAATCGGGTACTGAAAAAGCCTTGCTCGAAAAGAAAGGAAAATATTACGATATGGTGAATCAGTAAGTTCATGAGATTTACATTTAATTCGTGTAAGGATTCATATATAATGGTGATATATAAACTTAAAGGTGGAACGTTTCATGTATACTAAGGAACAAATTATAGAAGAAGCAAAAAAGCTCGGTAAGATGATGGCTGAAACCGAGCAGGTTGAGTTTTTCCAAAAGGCAGAAGCTAAAATTCATGAAAACCAGGAAATTCGTGAAAAGATGGCAAGCTTAAAGAGCCTTCAGCAACAAGCCGTTAACTTCCAAAACTACGGTAAGGAACGCGCTTATAAGATGACTGAAGAAAAGCTCGCAAAAATTGAAGAAGAGTTAAACGACATGCCATTAGTCGAACAATTCCAAGCATCCCAAGCGGGTGTCAATGAACTATTACAAATGGTGTCTCACGCGATCAGCTCAACTGTTACTCAAGAAGTGATTGAAAGAACGGGTGGAGATGTGCTCCAAGGTGAAACTGGAGCTGCTGTTAGAAACAGACCGAACCAAAACAAAGATCAATTTAAATAAGCAATTTTTAAAGCCGATAACCAACTGATGTTGATTACGGCTTTTTTCTTAAAAAAAGGGGGATTTATAAATGAATAAACTGACGAGAAATTTAACCTTAACTTCTGTTTTTGTTGCTTTAAATGTGGTCTTAGGTGTATTTATAACAATACCACTCGGTGTAATTAGAGCCGCACCAATGCAACATTTAATTAACGTACTCGGGGCAGTATTCACAGGTCCATGGGTCATCGTTCAAGCCTTCGTGTCCTCGACAATTCGAGTACTCTTAGGTACAGGCACAATATTTGCTTATCCCGGATCTATGATCGGTGCTTTATTGGCATACCTATTATATCGATATACTAAAAAATTGGCACCGACTGCCTTAGGTGAAGTGCTTGGAACAGGTATCATTGGGGCTCTAAGTCTGTATCCTTTGATGTTGATATTAGACCTCGACACTAATGTATATGCCGTTATTGCACTTGCATTTTTAGTGTCGAGTGCGATCGGTGCAACGGTGTCTTATTTTATCTTAAAAGCGCTCGAAAAGCGTGGAGTTTTAAACCGACTTTAAATGCTTCACATGTTATAATAATACGACAAGATTATCTTAGGAAGTGGAATAGATGGCAGAACTGACGCCGATGATGAAACAATATTTTTCGATAAAAGACCAACATCCCGATAGCCTATTATTCTTTAGGTTAGGTGACTTTTATGAGCTGTTTTACGATGATGCAGTGACTGCAGCAAAAGTGCTGGAAATCACACTGACTTCAAGAGATAAAAACAGTGACAATCCAACGCCAATGTGCGGTGTACCTTATCATTCTGCAAGAAATTACATTGCTAAACTCATCGACCATGGTTTTAAAGTCGCAATCTGTGAGCAGATGGAAAACCCGCGTGAAACTAAAGGCATGGTGAAACGTCAAGTCGTCCGAGTCATTACGCCAGGCACTTTAATCGATGATTTTGGAATGGAAGACGGCGCGAGTAACTATATTTTAGCGCTCAGAGAAGTGAATCAAACATATGAGGTCGCTTACGGTGATATTTCAACGGGAGAAATCCATGCCTTCTCAACCGCGAACCAGGACGATTTGAAGAGTGAAATCGAGACAATCGGTGCAAGTGAATTAGTCGTGGATTCAAGTTCAGAGTACCTGCTAAGTAAAATATATAGTGATCCACCGCTATATACTGTCTTTGAAGCGGTTGATAAGAAGGATTACGACTTTGAAGATGATGTCGTTGAACATGAGGCGATTCAGCTCCTCTTAAACTATATTCGTGCACAAAACATGAGAGATTTAGAGCATTTAAAACCGGTGACTAAACACCAGTTGAATGCTCATATGAGATTGAATTATGCAGCCGTGTCGAATTTGGAATTGCTTGAAAATATTCAGACTAAAAAGCAAAAAGGGTCACTGTTTTGGTATTTAAATAAGACCGAAACACCGATGGGGAAACGTCGTCTAAAAAATATGATTGAACGTCCGCTCGTTTCTAAAAAAGAGATTGAGAACCGCCAACAAATTGTGACCGTTCTAATCGACCATTTCTCTGAACGTGAACAGTTGTCTAAAATATTGAATCAAGTTTATGATATTGAACGTTTGGTCGGGCGTTTATCGTTTAATAATATTGATGTGAAGGACTTCGTCCAATTAAGAGACTCGCTCGAAGGCTTACCTGAATTAAAAGCACTTCTAGAATATCTTTCATTAACTGACAATCAATTATTTAGAAATTTTGATAGTTTAGAAGATGTCTATGAGCATTTAACTGTATTTACAGATCAACCACCTAAGACGATTCGAGAGGGTAATATCTTTAAAGATGGGGTCTCTGATGAATTGGATGAACTTAGAGACATTTCAAATAATGCGAGAACTTGGTTGAATAATTACTTAGAAGAAGAAAAAGAACGTACTGGCTTAAAAAATCTAAAAATTGGTTTTAATAAAGTTTTTGGCTATTACTTAGAAATTTCTAAAGGGCAAGCTGTAAACTTTGATGCGGATAAGTTCTCTTACAATCGTAAACAAACATTAACGAATGCAGAGCGGTTTATTACGCCAGAACTTAAAGATATGGAGAGTAAAATACTGACGGCAGAAGATGATAGCATCATGCTTGAGTATAAGATGTTTACTGAAGTTAGAAATCATATGATGACTTACATCGATCGCTTGCAACATACCGCTTCACACTTATCAATGTTAGATACATTGATTTCATTTGCTCATGTTTCAAATGAGCATCACCTTATTGCACCTGAATTTTCTAGTGATCGTACATTAGAACTTGTTGAAGCACGCCATCCAATTGTTGAACGCATGTTAAACGAAAGTACTTATGTACCGAATGATTTAAACATGACAGATGATGACTTTATCTATCTAATTACCGGACCGAACATGTCAGGTAAATCGACCTATATGAGACAAGTTGCTTTGATTATCATCATGGCTCAAATTGGTATGAGAGTACCTGCAAACAAAGCAGTGCTTCCAATATTCGATGCAATCTATACTAGAATTGGTGCGAGTGATGACCTATCTAGTGGAAAGTCGACTTTCATGATTGAAATGATGGAAGCAAATACTGCCCTTCAAAATGCGACTAAAGATTCTCTATTAATTTTTGATGAGATTGGCCGAGGGACGTCGACTTATGATGGTATGGCGCTCGCTCAAGCCATGCTATCGTATATACACGATGACATTGGAGCGAAGACCTTATTCTCTACGCACTATCACGAATTAACAGCCTTAGAAAATGACTTATCTGGGCTACAAAATGTACACGTTAAAGCGACTGAATATGATGGTAAACTGGTCTTCTTACACAAGGTGAAACCTGGTGCAGTAGAGAAAAGTTATGGTATTCACGTCGCAAGACTCGCTGAACTACCGAATAAGGTGACAGAGCTTGCAGACTCTTACTTAAGTGGTTTTGAAAGTAATGGTAAACAAGTGCCTGACAATACAATTTTCCAACTTGAACTACCATTAGACGATTCAGAAGAACAAGAGAGAAATATAAACAGTGATCTAATCGAAAAATTAGAAAGTATCGACTTAAATGAAATGACACCACTCGAAGCATTAAATACCTTAGCAGAAATGAAGAAATCATTGAAATAGGAGGCATATAAAATGGGTAAAATACACGTGCTTCCTGCTGATATACAAAACAAAATTGCAGCAGGTGAAGTGGTCGAGCGTCCATCATCAATCGTTAAAGAGATCGTTGAAAACTCACTCGACGCTGGCGCCTCTGTTATAGAAGTCATGGTCAAAAATTCTGGTATGGATTCTATTAAGGTTATCGATAATGGCTCTGGGATTGACTATGAAGATAGAACCTTACTTTTTGAACGTCATGCGACAAGTAAGCTTGATACAAGCTATGACCTATTCGAAATCCGTTCCTTAGGCTTTCGAGGAGAGGCCCTGAGTAGTATTGGTGCTGTTGCTAAGGTCACTTTAGAGAGTATGAGTCAAACTTCGACACCTTTTAAAATTGTCTATTCAGCCGGGAAGTATGAAGTAGATACGGTTTGGCATGAAAGACAGGGGACGATAATTGAAATTGAAGATTTATTTTACAATACACCTGCACGGCTAAAATATATTAAAAACCTTAGAACAGAGGCCGGTAAGATTATTGATATCGTCCAAAGAATGGCTTTGAATAATCCAAGTGTAAGTTTCCGTTTAGTCTTTGATGACAAGGAACGCTTTAAAACGACAGGTAATGGCAATTTAAAAGAAGTCATTCATATCTTGTACGGCATTCAAGTATCGTCCAATTCTCTAGAAGTACACGGGGTGAGCCCAGACTATGAAATTACAGGTTACGCTGTAAGACCTGAGATTACTCGTTCCAATCGAAATTACATCAATCTCGCAATCAACAACCGTCACATTCGTAATTTCAAGCTCACCCAAAGCATCATCAATGCTTACCATACCCTACAAGCGAAAGATAAGTATCCGCTTGTCTTCTTAGATATTAAGATGGATCCGAAATTACTTGATGTCAATGTTCACCCATCTAAGGTTGAAGTTAAATTATCAAAAGAAAAAGAGCTGTTAGATTTAACAGAACAAGCTGTTAAAGATGCTTTAACAGAGACTCAGTTAATTCCAGAAGTTCAGCATAAGTCGAAAAAAGAGAGACAACAAAAACCAGAACAGTCATCGATAGACTTTAGTGAGGACCGCTTAAAAGCCATAAAAGAAGCAGCGAGTCTTTATCAGAGTCCACCCAAGAAGAACAATTTCTTCAAGGAAAGTGAAATCGAACAGACGAGTGACCGGGCCTCAACAAAGCAAGAGCGTCCGACCGAGACTAAACCAAAAGATCAACCGACTTATATCAATACAGAAGACAAGCTAGAAAAAGAAAAACTACCGTATTTGGAAATTATCGGCCAACTTCATGGAACCTATATCATCATGCAAAATGAAACCGGCATGTACTTAATGGATCAGCACGCCGCTCAAGAACGCATCAAATATGAATATATTTATGAAAACGTAGTAAAAGAAAATGACGGCGTACCATTACTTATTCCATATACCTTCGAATTTTCATTTGACGACGTAATTACCATAGATGAGAAACTGACTGAATTAAGAAATCTAGGTTTTGAAATTGATAAGACGGGCATGAAACAATATACAGTATCAGCATATCCATCATGGATTAATAAAGATAATCCAGAAGCGGATATCAATGACCTCATAGATTTTATATCCCACACTGACCACTTTGATATCAACAAATATAGAGAAGAAATGTCCATCATGATGAGTTGTAAACAATCTATTAAAGCCAATCACTACCTCGATAAAAAACAGATGGAAGCCCTGTTAGAAGAACTCGGTAAGTGTCAATCACCCTACACATGTCCGCACGGCCGCCCAGTCATCATTCATATGACCACCTATGAGATCGAAAGACTGTTTAATCGGGTGATGAAGTAAGGTAGATTGTGGGAATATGGTGTTTGGTGAGCTAGCCCCGCTTCGAAAACAAAACGAAGCGGATGAATCGGGTAAGCGCCGCTTCGAATCCGAAACGAAGCGGATGTACAGAACAAGAACCGCTAAGAGGGGGGTAGTGCATGAAGATTATTAACAAAACAATGAAAAATAAAGGCAGGACGATTGCCGTGACGCATTATGTACCAGTTGAACCGAAGGCGAGTATTCAGATTTTACACGGTATGGCTGAACATAAGGACCGCTACAAGGAATTTTTAACTTATTTAACTTTAAATAATATTCATTGTGTTGTTCACAACCATAGGGGTCATGGTAGTGATGAGAAAAAATCTAATTTAGGTCACTTTGATTCTTTTGAAGATTTAATCGACGACGCTATGGTCGTCTATCGTTCTATGCCGAGAGATTTACCCAGGTTCGCACTTGGTCATTCCATGGGCTCAATCATATTAAGAAGACTGTTAATTGAGGATTTATATGACGGTGCGATTATTGTAGGTACAGGCAGTAAGTTATCTTTTAAAGATGCGCTGGCTACAAATTTCTTAAAAGTGCTCGCTAAAGTAATTCCAAAAACAAGATCGACACTCATCAACAAATTAGCATTCTTTGGCTACGACTCTAACTTCAAAGGGAATCATAAGAATCGATGGCTATCAAAAGAAGATAGCAACGTCATCTCCTATAACGAAGATCCACATGCTGGTCAAAAGATGAGTGTGAAGGCGCTCAGTGAGATTTTATCGAATATACGTCAAGTGGATTCATCAAAGGTCATCAGACAATATAAAAACATTCCATACTTATTAATTGGCGGCAATGATGATCCCTTCTCTCATTTCGGTAGAGATTACGAGATTATACGCTATCGGTTAAAGCGCTTATCTGATCACGTTGACGTCATACTGGAACCGAATGCACGTCATGAGGTGCTATTTGAAGAAAATAGAGGGGCGGTTTTTTCTAAAATCGTCAACTGGGTATACTTACATGGGAAAAAGTAAATTATTAATCCTTGTCGGTCCAACAGCAATCGGTAAAACTGATTTATCTATAAAAATCGCAGAACATTTTAATGCAGAAATTATCAGCGGAGACTCCATGCAGGTTTATAGAGGTATGGATATCGGTACAGGAAAAATTAATATAGATGAAATGAATGGCATTCCACATCACCTAATCGATATTAAAGACCCGGATGAAACTTTTTCAGTATCTGACTTTCAAACAATGGTGGCAAACTTAGTGAAGGATATTGAGAGTCGAGGTAAAGTACCCTTCATTGTTGGTGGGACGGGTCACTACATTAAAGCCCTGATCGATGGCTATAAATTTAACGAAGAAGAAAAAGAAGATATCGATAAATTCACCCAATACTATGAGCAATTTACAACTGAAAATTTATTCAAGATGCTCAGTGAAATGGTGCAAGATGTTGATATTCACCCCAACAACAGACAGCGAATCATTCGTCGTCTGGTAAAGGAAAACCTAACAACTACAGAAAAGAAAGCGTATACACAAGAAGAGAAGTATGATACATTCATAATAGGACTTACAACACAGAGAAGTGTGATATACAATCGTATCAATTTACGTGTAGAAAAAATGTTTTTGGCTGGCCTTGAAAATGAGGTTAGGGGATTGTATGACAAAGGTATGTCTAAGACAGCGAGTCAGGCAATAGGCTATAAGGAATTCTTGCCATATTTTAAAGGGGAGGCGAGTATTTCTGAAGTCATGGAGCGTGTACAAGCACATTCTAGACAGTACGCTAAAAGGCAATTAACTTATTTTAGAAACCAGCTTGAAATTCATTGGTATGATATCGCACAGACAAACACGGATATTATCTATAATGATATATATCAATTCTTACAAACAAAAGGGGAGAATTAGATGAATTTACAAGATTCGTTTCTAGGGGAGTATAAGGAATCGGGGCAGGTGCTAACCGTCTTCTTAATGAACGGTTTTCAACTGCAAGGTAAGATCAATGATTTCGACAAATATGTGATAGAACTGGATTCTGATGGGAAAATTCAAATCATATATAAGCATGCAATTTCAACTTTTGTACGTGCTTAAAAAAGGGGAAACCGACTGTGAAATCTCTACGGAGAAACTTTACAGTCGGTTTATTTTTTACCCAGCTAGATAACGTTTGATATCTTCTTCTATATCTTTAGGATCTTTTTGAGGCGCATAACGTTTCGCAACAACACCTTCACGAGTGACTAAGAATTTTGTAAAGTTCCACTTAACTGCACTAGTAATAAGTCCGGACTTTCCTTCAGTTAGGAATTTGAATAATGGATGAATGTTTTCACCCTTAACATCGATCTTCTCCATGACAGTGTACGTCGCACCAAAATTGTTCATGTATTCATCACGTGCTTCTGTCGCAGAACACGGTTCTTGATTCATAAAATTATTAGACGGGAAGGCAAGAATTTCTAAGCCAATTTCATGATACTTTTCGTATAATTTCTCTAATTCTGCAAGCTGGTTATTAAAGCCGCATTCACTTGCGGTGTTAACAATAAGTACGACCTTTCCTTCGAACTGTCGCATATTTATAATATTATCATCTGCGTCTTTTGCAGAAAGATCATAGAATGTCGTTTTCATTATATGATTCACCTTTCTTATTCAGAAACTTACTTAACTACTTTAATATAGCCTTATTTATAAATGCAAAACATGATATCTTAATATTAATAAAAAAATTTGGGGGTGTTTGTCATAGAAATGACGCATACCGGAATCATCATTGCAGCAAATTTACCTCAGACGAAGGATATTGACGCTGAAGTCAAAGAATTAAAAGAACTTTCTGAGTCTATCGGTATCGAAATCCTTGGTATACATATACAAAATAGACAAAGGGTTGATCGTAAATCATATGTAGGTTCAGGTTTTTTAGCAGAAATAGTAGCGCAATATGAAGACCTTGATTACTGCATTGTAAATGATGAAATTTTAGCTAGTCAGAATAGAGCAATTGAAACTATGTTAGATACAAGTGTCATCGACCGGACCCAAGTCATCTTGGATATATTTTCTTTAAGAGCGCAGTCGAAGTCAGGTAAACTTCAAGTCGAACTCGCTCAACTTGAATACTTGGTTCCTAGGCTTAAAGGAGAAGGCATAAACTTATCACGCCTTGGTGGGGGAATTGGCACAAGAGGTCCCGGTGAAACAAAACTTGAAACGGACCGTAGGCACATAAACTCACGTATCTCTGATATAAAGAGGCAATTGAAAGTTATCGATAATCACCGCCTAAGATATAGAAATAAGCGTCGTGAAAATCAAGTGACGAAAGTGTCTTTAATCGGTTATACCAATGCTGGAAAATCGACACTTTTCAATAAATTGACTAAGGCAGAGGCGCTTGAGGCAAATAAGCTTTTCGCTACACTAGATCCACTAACCCGTGAGATGGTGTTACCATCCGGTTTCCAATGTATTATCTCAGATACTGTTGGATTTATTCAGAAATTACCGACGACCTTAATTGAGAGTTTTAAATCAACACTAGAAGAAGCGGCGGACAGTGATTTTATTATTCATGTGATTGATAATAATACTGCAGATATCAACAGTCAGTATGATACAGTTGAGCAATTGATTCAGTCACTAGATATGTCGGATATTCCACAGCTTGTCTTATTTAATAAGAGCGACCTGAACGACAGTAAAAAATTATTACCACCTGTGCCTTATAACTTTGTAAATAAGAATATGAACTCAACTGAACTACTGTCTTATATAGAAGACTTCATGATTAAGTATTTCAGTGATTATGAAGTCAGTGTACCAATATATAGACAAGATAAGATTTATAATCTTAAACGACAAACGGTGGTTAAGGATATAGAAATCGAAGAAGAAACAGTGAAGATATCCGGCTTTGAACCAGATGGGAATTTTGTAAATAGAATAATAGCTAAGGATGAAGATAGTGAATAAAGAAGAAAAAATTATAAGCATCATAAATGAGGCAGAAGCTGTATTGGCGCCTCATTTTAAAGAAAATAAAGATTTAGCTTACAAAAATTTTAAGAAAGTCATGCAGGCTTTTAACACACATTCAGTTATGGAATCGGACTTTAATGGTACAACAGGTTATGGTTATGACGATACTGGGCGTGACAAGTTAGAAGATATTTATAGAGATGTCTTCAAGGCCGACGATGCTTTGGTAAGAACGCAGATCATTTCAGGGACGCATGCAATTAGTCTTGTATTACTCAGTATTTTAAGAGAAGGAGATGAACTGCTTTATATTACCGGCCAACCTTATGACACCTTAGAGAAGGTCATCGGGAATAATAAAGATGACGTAGGTAGTCTCATGGAATTAGGCGTTAAATTCAATTCTATAGACTTAAAAGAAGATCAGTTCGACACAGAGAAAATTCTCGAATCAATCACGGATCAGACAAAAATAATTGGTATCCAACGCTCACGAGGTTACTCAGCACGTAAGTCCATGACAATCAACGAAATAGAAACCATTATAAAAACAATCAAAGATAAGTATCCAGACATTATTGTCTTCGTAGATAATTGCTACGGTGAATTTGTTGAAGGTAAAGAACCACTTGAAGTTGGTGCTGACATCATCGCTGGTTCACTCATTAAAAACCCAGGCGGAGGAATCGCAAAAATGGGTGGCTATGTCGCAGGTAGACAAGACCTTGTTGAACGTGTGAGCTACCGGTTAACTGTTCCAGGTGTCGGTAAGGAAATGGGCGCGAGTTTAAATGCTTTAACAGATATGTACCAAGGATTCTTTATGGCACCCCATGCAGTTATAGAATCTGTAAACGGTGCACTCTTAATGGCTTATGTCTTTGAACAATTGAACATGACAGCATCACCGTCTTATAGAGATAAGAGAACGGATCTAATCCAAAGTGTGAGCTTCAATACAGAAGAAGAGATGATAACATTCACACAAATGATTCAAAAAGCAAGCCCAGTCAATTCAAGATTTTTACCTATACCAGATCAAATACCAGGTTATCAAAACCCAGTAATCATGGCTGCAGGTACCTTTGTACAAGGTGCATCACTAGAACTATCTGCTGATGGTCCGATTCGAGCACCATATACAGTCTATGCTCAAGGTGGTCTACATATTGAACACGTTAAATATGCTTTAGAGATGACTCTGAATGAAATGCACGATAAGGGTATGATTCAACTCTAGGCCTTGTATTTTAAAGGCTAGTGACACAATAATAGTTTAAGAGTATAATTAACTTCGATCTTACAAATTGGAGCAAACCATATGAAAAATGTATTTGCGTTATTAAAAGAAAACTTCGAAAACCTGCCATTGATTTGGAAGTTGAGTTTATATAACTTGAAGGCTTCATACGCCAACCACTATCTTGGTTTACTTTGGACAATTTTAATGCCAGCTGCCCAAGTTGGCGTATTTTATGTTGTCTTTGGACTTGGACTAAGAGGGGATAGAGGAGATGTACAGAATGTACCTTTCCTCGTCTATTTGATTACTGGTATATTTGCCTTTGGTTTTATATCAGGCTGTGTCAATGCATCATCAAATGCCATTAGTAGCCAGATTAACTTAGTGACAAAGATGAAGTTCCCTTCATCTATCTTGCTTTCGATGTCGGTCATGAATAATGTAATTTCTTTTATAATTATGACTTTAATCGTACTAGTCATCAGTTTAGTGAACGGTTATTCTGAACCAAGCCATTATTTAGTATGGTTTTATTTTATGTTTGCCACCATTGCCTTTAGTTATAGTATTGGTTTAATAATGTCTTCAGTGAACATATTAATAAGGGACTTTAAAAATGTTCAGGCAAATGTAATGAGAATGTTTTTCTTTGTAACACCAATTTTCTGGGAGCCAGAAGGTAGACCACCATTGATGTCTATAATTATGGCTTTTAACCCATTCGCTTATCTTCTCATGACATTCAGAAATGCGCTCATATTTGATGGACCAGCATTTTATGGTACAGCTGCTGACCATATCTATTTCTGGTCGATTACATTGTTCTTATTCTTTGTTGGAGTTCAGGTTCATTATCGCTATAAAGACAGATTAGTCGATTATCTGTAGAGGTGAAATTATGTATAAAGTAAAAGTAGATAATGTCTCAAAAATATATGATATAAATCGCAATAGAATTCAAAAAGTCTTATCCTTAATTTCATTTGGTTGGCTATATAAAGCTAAACCATTCTATGCATTAAGAGATATTAATTTTGAAGTACATGCTGGTGATTCAGTAGGTATTTTGGGTTTGAACGGTTCAGGTAAGACTACACTGTCTGACTTAATTGCTGAAGCGACGGTACCGTCTAAAGGGAATATTCATATTAATGGAAGAACATCACTTATTGCAATCAGTGCAGGTTTAAATAATGAGTTAACAGGCGAAGAAAATATTCGTATTAAATGCTTAATGCATGGTCTGTCTGAAAAAGATATTAATGATCGTTATGATGATATCTTAAAATTTTCTGAGCTTGGTGATTTCATCAAACAACCAATCAAGAGTTACTCTAGCGGAATGAGGTCAAGACTTGGTTTTGCGATTGCTATTCATACAGACCCGGACATTCTCATTGTAGATGAGGCTCTGTCTGTTGGTGATGAGACTTTTGCTAACAAATGTATTGACCGAATGAGAGATTTTCAAGCACAAGGTAAAACTATATTCTTCGTGTCTCATGCAACTGGTCAAATTAGACAGTTTTGTAATAAGGCAGTTTGGGTACAATATGGAGAAATGAAACAATTTGGAGATATGCAAGATGTAGTAAAAAGTTATGCTGAGTTTGTGGGTCAATATAAAAACTTAACACGTGATGAACAGATTGAGTATAAAGATAAGATGGTTGCCGAACAAATGGCGAAAAGTCAAAGATTGGTTTTACCGAAAGAGAAGATTAATATGTTGAGTGTTGCTGTCGGTAGTGGGCTGTTCTTACTAATGGTGCTCGGTATACTAATACAAGTATTCACTGTTTTTAATTAAAACAGCCTTTTTAAATATAGCAAAATATTGTAAGGTATAATATTAGTTCATTTCTGATAGACACATAGGAGAATTGCCATGAGATATCTTCAAGGAGTTATATCATACTTCGCATTAAAATATAATATGCCTGTTGTCTCTAGACACATACTCAAAATAAGTCTGACTAAAAAGATTGGTAAAAAAGAGCCGGGTTTAAGTTACTTTTTGAGAAAGTCAGGACACTTAACGCTACTTGACTTGATTGATCGTATGCGATTAGCCAATGATTATGAAGCTTATTTAAAGGCGCTTATTTTACGTCATGAGAAGGATTATAAAGGGTCTTTAGAGATGGTTGAAAATGACCGTAATAAGGCACTTGTACCTTTTAAGACCAAACTTTATTATAATTTAAAGCGTTTTGATGATGTTGAAGATATTGCAGAATCTGGTCATGATGTACTCGGTGACTTAACAAAAGACCAGCAAGAGGTCTTAGTTCGTAATTTCTTAAAGTCAAATCAATACGATACGATTGAACGTATGATTAACCGTATGAGTAGAAATAAACAGCGATTGGTAGAATTATATAACGAAGAAAAAGATGATTTATTCTACCAATACTCTTGGACAAACTACAGACAAAATATTCTAGAAATTGATGACCCTGATGTTCAGTTATCCGATTTAAAAGTAGTGATCGATCAAGAAGATATCAATTTAAAACATCTCGGTTATGTTTTAGTAATTAATAATCACTTCCAAAAAGAAGAATTAGTTGAACAATTAAACGATTTATTTGTCGATCACATCAACAATAATAGTCAGTTATTTAAATACATAGATCCAATCGCAGTCGATGTATTAGATTTCAATCTAGCTTCCACTGACAAAAAATCTGACCAACTCCAAAATCTATTAAATTATTATCACTTTGGTAAAGGTACGAAAGTGTTAATGAATAAAATTTTAAAATTGTTGCCTGAAGTACCGCTTAATGCACAGCATATTATGAGTTTACGAAGACTCATTATAGATCAACAGATACAATTTAAGGACTCAAATGCAATTCGTTTGTTTAAGTCAGATAAGCGTTTAGAAACTGTATTTCAAAGTGCCACTCTATTTTTAGATGAAGACACTAATGATAATACAGATCGATTTGTATATGATAATTTTTCAAACAAAGCTAGAGCTAGAATATATAATGCAGTGATTGCACAACTCCAAAGGGTAAATAAGTTATATAATCTACCACCCTATATTTTTTCTTATTTAGAAAAGACGGCAAGTAAAAAATATAATCATGCCTTAATACTCGGTAGATATTATGCCGCTGAGAATGAGACTGATAAGTTAAACCAGTTAATTAAGCGCCATTTACCTGAAAAGAAATACAAGCTTCATATTAATCTTTCAATGTACTTGATTAATTTAAAACGATTTAATGACTCACTCTACCATGCACAAGAAGGGTATAAAATTAAACCAACCAGTGCAGATGTTTTAAGGGCATTGATTAGAGCAAATCATGCAATCGGTAATATTACAGCTCGCTTTAAGTTTTTAAAGGAAATGAAAAAGCACTTTCCTTCAAGAGTATATCCAGGTGAATTTAATCTAGCAGAACAAGAATATAAACTGATGCAAAAAGAATGGCAACCAAAGCCCTTACCTTTAGATACAAAATTTGATAGTGATGGCAAGACAATACTTTTTGTACTAAACAAAGGAATGCCAGTGATTAATGGTTATACAATTCGTTCAAATGAAATTATATCTAGAGTAAAAGAACTCGGATATCGACCAGTGGTGACTACACGCCTTGGTTGGTCTCCAGAACATGAAAGTTATGAAAAACCTGGACTAGATGATGGGGAATATCGCACATATTATATTGATCGCTCAGATAAGTACCTAACAAATCGAACACCTTTAAAAAAATATTTCGATACTTACAAAGATGAATTATATAAGATTGTCATGGCGGAGCGTCCCTCTATCATTCATGCCGCTTCTAACTTTCAAAATGCACTTCCTGCTATTCGTTTAGGAAATCAGATGGGAATCAAGACGATCTATGAGGTTCGTGGCATGTGGCATCATACACAAACATCTAAAATTCATGAGTTCTATCAGTCAGACAGATTTAATATGCAAGAAGAGTATGAAGTCATTTGCTGCTCTTATGCTGATGAGGTCGTTGTAATTAGTGAGAGTTTGAGAGAGTATTTAATTTTTAAAGGCATTGACGCTTCTAAAATTACTTTAATTCAAAACGGTGTAAACACAGATAAGATCTATCCAACAGAAAAATCGGCATCCATTATTAATCAGTATAACCTTCAAAATAGTATTGTATTTGGTTTTGTTGGATCAATTACTAATTATGAAGGCATCGAAATGATAATTGATACTATTAAAGAATTAAACGATAGTGATTATTATGACAAGCAGTTTAAGTTCTTAATTGTTGGAGATGGTCAATATCGTGCGACGCTCCAAAAGAAAGTACTAGAATCTCACTTAAGTGAGGATGTCATCTTTATAGGTAAAGTTCCATTTGAAACGGTGAAGAACTTCTATTCAGTTATCGATATCGCACCATTCCCTAGAGTGGATGAGCTTGTTTGTCAGTTGGTGACACCGATTAAGACATATGAGGCTATGGCAATGGCTAAGAAAGTTATTGTCAGTGATGTCAATGCGCTTAAAGAAATGGTGATTGATCAAGTCAACGGCGTTTATTTTAAAGCAGATGACCAAGAAGCCTTTAAAGAAGCGGTGGTCAAAGTACTAACAAATGACTCTATTGGTGAATCTGCAAGAAAGTGGGTAACTGAAAATCGTGACTGGGAAGTATTAATCGATCGATTAGATCGTTTGTACAAAGATATGATTGCTTAAAAAATTGTGCCTAAGGGAAGCCTTAGGCACAATTTTCATTTTAACTTACTAATATAATCTTTAATTGCATTTGATGCTGAATTGAGATCACCTTGATTATCAACTATGAATGTTTCAAGTTCGTCTTTGTTTAAGTCATAAAGAATATTCAAAGCCATCTCTAATAAATCTTCTTTTTTAATATAGTCCGCGTTAACTTCTTCCTTTAGAAATACATCTAGCCCGTTATAACCATCTACATACTTAAATGGGTTACCCACTAGTCCTTTGAACTTAGAAGTAGACAATATCAGATTTAACATCCATAGGTTATCTTCACTTGGCATTTCGACGTATTCATAGCTATTATTTTTACTAGATACTGTATTTGGTTTATATATAAAAGTATCAGAGAACCTAGGTTTAATATTATCCACTTCAGCTGTTACGCGGATTCGGTATTTTCCAGCTTCATCTAAATGGAACTGACAATAGCGTGAATCAGTACGGTGAGATTTTTTAAAAGGGCGACCATCTTTATATAATTCATAGATATAATGACGTTCTTCTACATAGTTCATAAAAACAGATAGAATATTATCTTCTAATTTTTCGTCAAAGAGTAGTTGATTTTCATAGTTGTCTGAATTAATTTTTCTAAGCTGTTGGTTAACTGCATCATAGATTTCTAGTGGTGCGTTAAGTATATCTTTAACTGCATCATTCCCTGCACTGATTACTAACTTATTTTCTATATTATTATAGAGTAATTCATATAGGCCTGAAATAAAGCTGTCGTAATCATTATTAGGTAGTACATCGATTAAAATAACTTTGTCATATCTTTGTGCCAAGGTTAAAACATCTTTGATTCTATCCCTTAAAGCTCTAAACTGATCAATTTTTCTAACTGTTTGGTAGTCGATTTCATCATCAATCAATTCAAATGAACGACGATTAAAGTAATCGCCATTATAGACGACGATATCATTTAGCTCACTGAGTAAATCAATCATTAATACTTCAGAGTTAGATTCTTTAAGTTTTTCCAGGTTTGCTTTATTTAAATCTCTATGAGCCGTAGAGATTTCAACGATATCACTCGTGTTAATATCTTTCATTGCCTTAGGGTACGGCTCTGAAAACAATGACAATAAGCTAGTACCAGCTATGAAGTTATTAACTGAGTAGGGGAAACTTCTGAATTCTGTTAGTTTGGAAGAAAATTTACTTCCGATAATATCAATTTTCATTACTTGCACCTCTAGATTTCGATAGAATGTTTTCTATTTGCATGCCTTAATAGTATAATATAATTTGAATCACGAATTAAGGAGCAGACTTATGTACTTTTTAAAGAAAAACATTCTTAATATTATTATTTGCATGCTTAGTTTTGGCGTGCTTGCTACAGTGGTTAACTTCTTCATTCCACCGTCCAGTACAACATACGAAGAATATTATACATTAGAAACTGCTCTAGAACCAAATTCTATTGCAGATTTAAATATATTACTAAACGATACTATTAATAACAGTTCTGATAATATTCACGTAGCCGAGTTGAATGGACAAACAAATTCTAATCTGTTACAACTAAACATTACAACAGAAAGTGGAATTAGTTATGATTCAATCCAATCACAAGTACATGATATTTTAGAAGCTGAAGGATTCGTAATAACCGAAAACGTAAGCCAATTGACTTACGATACTTCAAATGAAGCCTTACAGATTATTATTGTGATGTTAGGTTTAATCATTGGTACTGTTGTAGGAATCATTCTCGCAGTTAACAATAACAACATTAATACTGAAGAAGATATCCAACACTATTTAAACGAAAGAACATTGGGTACATTCTAGGAGTGAGAATATGAGTGCAAATGAAGAAATAGAGTCAGTATTTGACAAAGATCTTTTAAATACTTTATACGATACTGCGATTGCAATAAGAAAAGAAAACAAAGATAATCCAAAAAATAAGACGATATTTTCATCTTTAGTAAAACAAGCGGCAACAGTTGAAGCAACTGTTCATATCGCTTACTTACTCGCCAGCCTAAAAGATCGTGTATTAATCGTTAATTTAGATGGAAAGTCGTTTAACCAAGTTGAATCATATATAAATTCAAAAGCGAAACCGAATTTATTTACCACCTTAAAAACATCAATGTTTTTAAGTGAAGCCATCCAACCGACAGCTGTTGAACGATTGGATGTGATTCATATTGAAGATTTAAGTGACGAGGAAATCGTTACGAAATTTAATGAGCATAATGTATTATCAAAATTAAGCCCGTTAACGAATTATTATGATCATATCTTCATCATTGGTCCTCAAGTGGATGATATGGAAAATTACGGAACATATTTGGAATTAGCTGACAGTGCTGTCACAATTATCAATGCCAAAAAGAATGACAAACATGAATTAAGTAAATATTTACAGAAAATTAATCTTTTTAATGTAAAAAGTTTTGGTATACTAAGAAAAGAATAAATTTAAATTTGAAGAAGGTAAGGTGTTCCATAGTGAAACTAACAACAATTGGATTAGGTTATATCGGTTTACCTACATCTATTATGTTCGCTAAACACGGCGTAGACGTGTTAGGTGTCGATATTAAACAAGAGGCTGTTGATATGCTTAATGGAGGACAAATTCATATTGAGGAGCCTGGACTACAAGAAGCACTTGAAGAAGTGTTAGAGACAGGTAAATTCAGGGCTTCGACTGTTGCTGAAGAAGCAGACGCATATATTATTGCGGTACCAACACCAAACAATGATGATGAGCATAAATCTGCAGATATCTCTATTGTTATGGCTGGTGTTGAGTCAATCGTTCCTATACTTAAAAAAGGTGACACTGTAATTGTAGAATCTACAATCGCACCTCGTACTATGGATGATAATGTAGCGCCTTATCTAGAAGAACAAGGTTTTAAGATTGGTGAAGACATTTTCTTAGTACACTGCCCTGAACGTGTGTTACCAGGACAGATTATGCATGAACTTATTTACAACAACCGTATCATTGGTGGAATGACACCAGCATGTGTTGAAGCTGGTAAGAAAGTATATGGTACTTTCGTTAAAGGTGAAATGATTGAAACAAATGCGAAGACTGCTGAAATGTCTAAGCTAATGGAGAATACTTATCGTGATGTGAATATTGCATTAGCGAATGAATTGGCTAAAATTTGTAACCATTTAGATATCAATGTACATGAAGTAATTGAAATGGCGAACAAGCACCCACGTGTTAACTTACACACACCAGGACCTGGTGTAGGTGGTCACTGTCTAGCAGTAGACCCTTACTTCATTATTGCTGAAGCACCAGAACAGTCTCCATTAATTCAGTTATCACGTTCTATTAACGTGTCTATGCCTGAGTATGTTGTTAATACTACTAAAGACATTCTTGGCAAACTTGGTGGTAATAAAGTGAGTGTCTTTGGTTTAACTTATAAAGGTGATGTGGATGATATTCGTGAATCACCAGCGTTTGATATTTATGAGTTATTACGTAAAGAATCTGGCTTAGAAGTCAATGCTTACGATCCACACGTTAAGATGGACTTTGTAGAAAAAGATATGAAAGAAGCAGTTAAAGATGCTTCATTAGTGCTTGTACTAAGTGATCACAGTGAGTTTAAAACTTTAACAGATGCTGATTTTGAAGGTATGAAAGACAAAGTGATCTTTGATACTAAGAATGTTGTACCTAACAACTTCGAAGAAGTTAAATACTTCAACTACGGAAACATCCAAAAATTCTAGAAACTATATATAAATACAAATATAAACCGAATGGCATTGCTATTCGGTTTATATTTTAATAACAATCTATGAGGTGAATTGAAATGAAGGAAATAGTGGCATACGATTACCCTAAACAGTTCATACTGAACGAAGAAGAAGGTACAAAGATATATAGAAATGTTGGTGAAGATGAAGGTTCAAAAGAAATTGATGACTACCAATTTACTATTGTTTCTACGATTACTGAAAAATATGAAGATGGTATTAAATATACTCAAATCCAACATGAAGATGAACGTTTAGGCTGGATTAATCTTCAAAATTCAATTCAATTATTTAGATTTAAAGCTAAATCATATAAGTTCATTGCTGAAGAGTTTGAGGCTAATGAAATTAATGACAAATTAAATATAGTTAAAGATTTTAAAACTCACTTTAGTGGGAAAATGGTAACCGTAAAATCAGAAATTGAATATAAAGGTAATAAGCTACTCTCAGTGTTTGTTAAGGATAGATTTTTCGGGTTCCACGATGAAAAATATTTTGAAGAACTGATTACAACAAAAATTAAACTTGACCATGATGATCTTAAAGGCAAATCACTATACAAAATTAGTTCAATGGAAAAGCCATACTTAGAAAATGTTGCTTTTAATGAACCACGTTTAGTATCTATCTTCAAAGAAAGTAAAGTGGGCAGAATAAGAGCAAATAAAAAGGAATACTTCTGGATTACTATAGATGGACTAGAAAAGTATTTATCCCAAGTTGAAGCAATAACTAGAACTGAGTCAGATAAACACCTTGATGATCTTTTCTATGCTATAGAAAAAGAAAGGGATCAGAGTAAAGAAGCGGTTAAGACAGTTTTATCAGCTCAAAGTTTCTTAAATTCCAAGAGAATGAAAGAAAAAGATAAACGTATTCAAACACTTCAAAACTCATTTAATCGAGCGAATCAAAAAATCAAAGAGTTAGAGTCAGGAGCTTCAAGTAAATCTAATGTTTCCAATGAGGAAATGCTAGAGCTTAAGAAAGAAAATCATAGGCTGAGTCAAGAGGTTAAACTAAGTGAAAAACGCTTAGAACAACAAAGAGATTATAACCGTCGCTTAGAAGCACAAAAAGACAAGTATAAGGACCGTATGTTAGTAGTTGAAGAGAAACTTAAAAAGCTTTCGTAATAAACATTAAAAATACTTGTTTTTAAAGAGTGGAGGTTTAAACGTGGACAGACATAGTCTAACTAAAAAACTAAAGAAATATAATAAAAAGATTGATAAAAATTTCCCTGGCACATTAAATCAAATAATTAACGACTTAGATCCTTCTATTTTAGCAAATGAATATAACCCTAACTTTTCAAAGAGAATTGAAGCTGATCCCTTTTATGAGCTAAAATTTGAAGATATGAATCGTTATGAAGCATTAGATAAGTTTAAAGAGGCTTCAAACGAAGTAGTGAAAAGTAATGGTAGTCGTATTTTTAAAAAATTAGATTTGAACATTGGTATTATTGCTGATGAATTCTTATATGATTCTTTTAAGGATGTTGCAAACTTTGAATATATTTCAAGGGACAATCAAGAGTTAAAAGACTATGATTTCGTGATTTTTGCTACATCATGGCGTGGGATAGATAATTCTTGGGACGGTTCTGCACATCCTAATAATGAAAAAAGACAAGAGATGATTGAACTTGTAGAGAAATATAATAATAAAGGTATTCCTACAATCTTTTATTCAAAAGAAGATCCGGTTAACTACCATCTCTTTAAGTCTCTGGCAGAACATTGTCAATATATCTTTACTACAGCTGTTGAGATGGTGAAACATTACAAAGAGTATACAGGTAATGACAATGTGCATGTATTGCAATTCGGTGTAAATCCTTTAATACATAATCCAGTTGGAACACGTTCTGCTTCTGCTGAAGAATTCAAAAATGAAGTGTTATTTGCTGGAAGCTGGTTAACAAAGTACCCTGTGAGAATGTCTGAAACAAAGAAATTATTCGATGCTATAGTGAGAGAAAAAGCTCCATTTACAGTTATAGATAGGAACTTTCATTTAGGAAATCCGAGGTACCAATTCCCCTCGAAATATCTATCCAAAATGGCACCACCGGTTCCACATGATGAACTTATGAATTTGCATAAGTTAATTCGATGGAGTATCAACATGAATTCTGTAAAATACTCTGAAACTATGTTTGCTAACCGAGTGTACGAACTACAGGCCTTCGGAAATATTTTATTATCTAATTATAATACAGGTATTAATAACCTTTTCCCTAATGTTCGACTTGTTCATAGTGATGATGATTTTAAAGTCATTTATAATACAAAAGAAAAGGATCTTCTGGAACTACAGGCCAAAGGAATTCGCAATGTATACAATGGTCATACAACGTTTCATAGAATACAACAAGTAGCGAATACAATCGGCTTAGATTTTGAAACGATTCCTAATGAGATTCTAGTTGTACTAAAAAATGATTCAGAACAAAATTTACAAAGTTTTGAGCAACAAATATATGAAAATAAGTCATATATTTTAGAGGAAGACCTGGAGGATGCAAACTTGTCTTCGTATGACTTTATTACTTTCTTTAGCGATGAAAATATTTATGAAGAATATTATTTGAATGATATGTATAATGTTTTTAAATACGTAGACGTTGATTTTGTTACTAAAGACGAGAGCGCCGAGGCACATAACTATATAATGACTTTAGCAGATAGATATAAATCAATGATTGATATTGAAAAATATTTAGAAAACCCTGATATTGAAAATCTCGAAAATGGTTATAATTTAGATCATATAGAAATTCTCAATGTTGAGGACCTACCTGGAACAGAGGATGTACAAGAGAAAGAGTTAAGTGTGATTGTCCCAATCCATAATAATGGAACGTATTTAGAAGAAAAGTGCTTTGCCAGTCTGAAACGATCAAGTAGTTTTGATAAAATGGAAATCATCTTTATTAATGATGGAACGACAGATGAATTAACTTTAAAAGTTATAAATAGAATTAGAAGACGTCATCCCGATATAGTTTATGTTGAAAATGAAACAGGTTCAGGTAGTGCTTCTAAACCACGTAACCAAGGTGCTCGAATTGCTTCAACTGATTTGATCACATATCTAGATCCTGATAACGAAGCACTTGGAGACGGATATCATTTCTTATTAGAAAGTTTTAAGAAAAATGATGTAGATATGGTTGTTGGGAATATAATTAAAGAAGATAGTTACCGTAAGAACGAAGGAAAGTATACAAATATTCTAAAACGAGCGAATAAGAATAGAATGATGGTTACAGATCCAAAAGAATTTTTAGTTCGCTCAGATCTTCGTGTACAGAGTATACAAGCTCTAATTGTTAAAAAATCAGTAATTATTGATAATGATATTATCATGGTAGAAGGTGCTGCTGGACAGGATACAATGTTCTATCAAGAACTTGTCCTGAATTCAAAGGCAATTCTTGGAGTGAATAAATATATTCACGTCTACTATGCAGCAGTAACAGGGAGTGTTACAAACACAGTATCTCATAAGTTCTTCGATAAGTATTATAAACTTGAGACGGAAAGAATACCGTACCTAGAGAAATACGGATTAATGGATGTTTATTTGGATGTTAGGTTTAATCCATATATCAGATCATGGTATTTACTAAGACTCAATCGAGTTGATGAAGAAAATAGACATCAAGCTGTGTCAAAATTCTTAGATATAATTCATTTATATGATAAGTATGAACCTGAATTTGAAGAAGATATTAAACACACACTTGAAGAGCTTGAAAAAGAAGTAAATTACAATGCATAGAAATATAAGGGACTCTCTGAAAGATTACTTACAGAGAGTCCTTTATTATACAATAAATCTTGTGTGATTTTTGTTATAATAATTAGTAACATGTATTGATATTAATAAACTAGGGTGAGAGATTTTGGTAAAAGAAAATTTGAAAATCAATGAGAATGATGTATTTAGATTATTTGATATAAAAAAGCGTAAACACAGCATTGCAAAATACGCTTTAAATAATAAAATAGTTCCTTTTCCCGGTTTTAATTCTACGACCTTTAATGACAAGATCTGGACTGTAAAAAAGAGTGAAAAATACGGGAATAGTTATACGTTGTACCTCCATTCACTGAGGGTAACAGTAGAACTAATGTTAGCATATGAAGCTACTAAAGAAATTGAATATTTTAATAAGGCAGAGGAAATTATTAATTCTTGGATTAAACATACAGAAACTGACGATGATAATCCTATGATTTGGTATGATCATACTACAGCCAATAGAACACAGGCATTAATCCAGTATATTTACCTCGCAAACCAACTCGAAAGGGATATCGATGAAAACTTATGGATGAATCTGTTAAAAAAACATAGTGAAATCATGAGTAATGATGATATATATAAGTTCAATAATCACGGTCTAATGATGGATAGATCTTTAATGATTTTAGGTTATATCTTAGATGATGAAAGTTCTATTCTTAAAGGGAAGTCTCGTGCAATTAACACATTTTGGTACAGTTTTAGTTCACAAGGCATTCACCTAGAAAACTCACCTCAGTATCATACAATGGTAGTGAGAATGTATAATGAAATTGAGGCTTATTTAAATAAGAAAGATAATAGCTTAGGTGAACATGTTGTAAGCTATTTGAAATTAGCTAAAGAATATATACCTTTAGTAACAAAGCCTAATCAACGATTGTCAAGTATCGGTGATTCTGGCTCTGATAAACAACCTAGAACGAAGCAATACAAAAATATATATGATATTGAAGCAGGTATATCTATACTTCAATATGAATATCCTTCACCATTCTTTGTCACCTTTATTTCTGGTTATTCTTCAAGGGTACATAAACATAAAGATGATTTAAGCATAACGTTAAATTATAAAAATAAAGACTTTTTTGTTGATCCAGGAAAGTATAGTTATACAAGAAATAAAACTAGAACTTATATAACTTCACAAAGCGCGCATAGTACTTTTTACTTAGAAGATTTCAATTATAATATCCACTTAGAGAATAGATATAATCGTAAAATTGTTTTTGAGAGTTATCATGATAATCAATCATTTACCCTTGTTAAAGGAAGACATGGTGATTACACTGGGTGTTCCTCAGAACTTACTAGAACAGTTGTACAATTAAAGGATTATCCAATACTAATATTATTGGATAACTTAGATACAGATAATGAGAATCCTCTTAACCTGGTTCAAAAGTTTAATCTGGCTACAGCCGTGGATATAGATAACATTGATAATGGTTATAGGTTGACTTCCGATGGGGAAGAAATGGTAGTGAAACAATACCTAGATGTAGATCAAAGTAGAATTATCAAAGGTGATAAGAATAAACCTGTGGCAGTAAATAGTGCTGGTTTTGCAAAAGTAAAAGAAACGCAGCAACTTGAATTCAAAAGAAGTACTACTAATTCTAATGTTTTCATAACATCAGTTTATGATGATAGAGTGGTAGAAAACCTTGATATACAGATAAATGATAAGAAACTACAAATTAATATTAATGACCAAACAATCGATATTTATGTTTAGGGAGGAGTAAGTGCTTTGGAAAATCAATTAAATAGTATTGTCTACCCAAAGATGTTCATTCTCATAGAAACTGATAAGCAAATTTATAAAAGCCTATACAATGATGAGAAAACTGAAAATATTGATGAATATCTATACAAAATAGTAACTTCAGTAAGTCAAGAAAAAAAAGAGAATGAAATCTGGCATTTAGTTCAATATGAAGATAAAGAGTTAGGATGGATAAATCTAGAAGATTCAATACAGATTTTCAGATTTCACGATGAGTTATATAAGGTTTTAGAGTCGTCCTTCCAACCAAATGAGCTTAATCAAAAAATGGGTATCGAAAAAGATTTTATTTCTCATTTTAAAGATAATATGCTCACTATAAAATCAGAAATCACTTATGAAAAAGAGAAATATTATAGTGTTTTCCTGAAGAATAAATTTCATGGTTTTCACAAAGCAGAGTATTTAGACCCATTAATAGATTTAAAGCTACCTATAAATGAAGATAATATTGATGAAACAGAGATTTATACTAATAGTAAATTAAATAATCCAGTCTCTAATGTTCCTGAATTTAAAAATGGTTTGTTAAATGCAGCTTTCTTTAAACATGGCATTGCTAGTGTCATTATCCAGGGTAACACGTATTGGACAAGACTAGATGCATTAAGGTCTATAGATATTCCTCATATAACTAAAAAGGAAAAGTCATTAGAACAATTAAAATATGATGATTTATTTTATAGTGTTGAAGAATCAAAACAAAAATCTATCGATATGCTCAAGACTATTATTGGTGCAAAAGACTACTTAAATAATACTGAAGTGAGTAAATATTTATCATTGTCCGGAAGTAAAAACTCAGGCGATAATGTAAAAGAAATAAAAGAAGAACTAAAATCAGTAAAGAATGAAAATCTCGATCTTAGAAGAAAATTAAGACAGACTCAAAATGAGATTAAGTTAGCAAATAATCGTTTAGAACATCAACTTGATTATAAAGATAGGGTTGAATCGCAAAGAGACAAATATAAAGCACGTATGGAATTGGTAGAAGATAAACTTACAAATTTAGACGCAAAGTATAAACAGTTAAAGCAACAAAAATCAGGGATGAGAAAATTCTTTAAATGAAAGAGTGTGACTAATGGAAAGAGATGAGCTTAGACATGCACTGGACAAGTATTATAGAGAATTAGACTCAGACTTTGATAAAACATTAAATGGCATGATTAATACTTTAAATCCGAGTGTAAACATACATGAATATAGCCCGAATTACCTATTCAAACAAGATTCAGATCCATTTTACTATTTAAAAGTAAAAGATTTAAAAAGAGACCAAGCATTGAATAAGTTTAAGGATGTTGTAGATTCCATACCAAATAGTAATGGTAGTTGTGTTTTTAAGAGATTAGACTTACATGTTGGTATAATAGCAGATGAGTTTCTTTACAACTCTTTTAAAGATGTAGCGAATGTCGATTACATATCAAGACATGACCGTTTTGATTATAAAGATTATGATTTCGTTATTTTTGCAACAACTTGGAGAGGTATTGATCAAAGTTGGGTAGGCTCTTCAAGTGCAAATGGACCGATAAGAAGACAAATGATTGATTTGGCAAAAGAATATAATAGTCGAGGGATACCAACTGTATTTTATTCAAAAGAAGATCCGGTTAACTATAACTTATTCAAAAGTTTAGCTAAACATTGTCAATATATTTTTACTAGTGCAGAAGAAATGGTAAGACTATATAAAAAGTACACTGAAAATGAAAAAGTTGATGTGCTTCAGTTTGGTGTTAACCCTCTAATTCATAACCCTGTAGGTACAAGAACCGAAATCTCCGAGGAGTACAGAGACGAAGTGCTTTTTGCTGGAAGTTGGTTAACTAAGTATCCTGTTAGAATGACAGAAACATCAAGACTTTTTAAATCTATCATTAAAGAAAATGTACCGCTTACAATAATAGATAGGAACTTAGAACTTCAAGATCCAAGATATCAGTTCCCAGAAGAGTTTATACCTCATCTAACACCGCCAGTAAATCATGAGTTCTTGATGAAGCTACACAAGATATTTAGATGGAGTATTAATATGAACTCTGTAAAATATTCAGACACAATGTTTGCAAATAGAGTATATGAATTACAAGCATTTGGGAATATTCTACTGTCAAATTATAATACTGGTATCAATAATCAATTCCCAAATGTGCGTATGATAAATGCGCCGGATGATTTTAAAGTGATTCATAATACTAATGAAACGGACTTAAAAGAACTTCAAGCGAAGAGTATAAGAACCGTGATGAAAGAACATACTACTTTCCATAGACTTATGCAAATTGCTGATACAATAGGTATCAGTGTAAATTCTATAAAATCTAATGTATTAGTAGTGCTGGAAAATGAGTCTTCAGAAGGTGATTTCGACAGACAAATATTCGATAGTAAAAAATCTATACTTCTCAATGATTTGAATATGGAAGTAGTTAAGCAGTATGACTTTATTACATTTTTTGGGAAAGATTATTCATACGAAGAATATTATTTAGAAGAACTCTATTCGGCTTTTAAATATACAGATGTAAATTTTGTCTCTAAACAAGATGACATACAACCGCATAACTATGTTCAATACTCCAAAGAAAAATTCAAAACGATGTATGATACTACTGTTATTAATTCACTTGAAGATTTTGTTAACATTGAAAATGGGTATAACTTAGATAATCAGGAGATAACACTAAAAGTAGATGACATTGGTTCTGATAAATTTAGTGAAACCAAGAAAGAGCTTAGTGTGATTGTTCCCATTCATAATAATGGTACATATTTAGAAGAAAAGTGTTTTGCTAGCTTAAAACGCTCAAGTAGTTTTGATAAAATGGAGATTATTTTTGTAAATGATGGTAGTACAGATGAAACCACGATTAAAATTATAAATCGTATTCTTAGACGTCATCCTGACATAGTCTATTATGAATTCGAGAATGGTTCAGGAAGTGCCTCAAGGCCAAGAAATAAAGGTGCTAGGTTAGCAACAACTGATTTTATTACTTATCTTGATCCGGACAATGAAGCGACAGGTGATGGTTTCCATCAAATGTTAAACTTAATTAAAGAAAAAGATGTAGATATGGTAGTAGGTAATATTATTAAGGAAGATAGTGATAAACGTACTGCGGGTAAGTATACAGGAACGATCAAGAAGTATAACTTTGGTAAACTCTTCATTTCAGATCCGAAGGAGTATATGGTAAGAGCTGCAATGAGGGTACAGAGTATCCAGGCATTAATTGTTAAACGATCTATTATAATCGATAATGATTTGATCATGGTAGAAGGTGCCGCAGGTCAAGATACTATGTTCTTCCAGGAATTAGTTTTAAATTGTAATAGTATTCAAGGCATTGATAAATTCATTCATGTTTATTATGCAGCTGTGTCAGGAAGTGTAACAAATACTGTTTCTAAGACATTTTTTGACAAATACTATGCTCTTGAATTAGAAAGAATTCCATTCTTGAAAAAATATGACCTACTTGATGTATACTTAGAAGAAAGATTGAGTTTCTATGTTAGAAAATGGTATATGCCTAGACTAGAGCGAGTAGCTGAACAAGATAAACCTGAGGCAGTACTTAGATTTTTAGATATTATAGATTTATATGAGCCATTTAATCCAAAATATGAAATAGAGGTTCAGGAATACTTAAATCAGGCTAGACTGGAATACAAGTAGCAGTATTGCTACTTGTATATTGTAATGGGGCGAAATTTATGAATAACTTGTTAGAATAGACAATACTTAAATATAATGAAGTTGAGAATAATTATTATAATAGTTCAAAAAATGTCACAACTGATTTCTTGGATAGTTATGCAAAAGAATTAGGCTTAAGTATTAGGAGAGATAGAAAACTAAAAATTACTCGTTTTTATGATGGACAAGTAATGATTGGTAGTTTGAAAGGATTAAGAGTTTCAAGTACTGGTAAGGAAGCATTTAATTTATGTAGAGATAAATTCAAACTGGAAAAATACTTAGAAGATCAAGGTTTTTTAAGCCTTCACTCAAAGATATTTACAGTAACGGAATTTAAGGAAGCTAAAGCGTATGTAGATGATAATCCAGAACATACTTATGTGCTAAAACCGTTGTCTTTAGCAGGTGGAACGGGCATTGAATTGAATGTTTCTAGTGATAACTTTGTTAATGCCTGGAATGCTTCTATATATGCACAAAGAAAGAGTAGAGTGAAAGATCCTACTTGTATCATACAACGTTTTGTTAGCGGTTTCGATGTTAGAGTATCTGTAATAGAGGGTCAAGTTTCTGCAGCAACACTTCGATTACCTGCTCATATAGTAGGTGATGGTAAAAATACAATTGAATCTCTTATTAATAAGAAGAATGAGGATAGGTTATCAATCAAATATTTTCAAAAGAAATTGATTCCAATTGATAATAAACTTGTGAATAGACTAGAGAAAAGTAATAAAAATTTGCAAACTATTCTTAGTAAAGATGAAGTTTACTTATTAAGTGATATCTCTAATCTAACATTAGGTGGAGAAAGTATAGATATTACTGAAATAGTTTCAGATGAAATTAAAGAAATGGCTCTAAACTCAATAGCATCAATTCCAGGGTTTTATAGTGGTGGTGTCGATATGATGACCGAGGATTTTACGAAGGAAGAAGCTTATATAATTGAAATCAACACTAACGCTAACCATACGATGCATCATTTACCTTTAAAAGGTGAGCCAAAAGAACCCTTTAAAGATTTATTAAAAATGCTTAAATTAAAGAGTGAAATTAATAATAAAATCGATATTGATTCTGATAAGATTAATATGATGAATGACATCTATAATTTTTCTTTATTAAAAGATAAATATTCTAGAAAATTATTAGAAAAAATTCAATAAAATTGAGGGGTAATTTGATTACGGGGTGCAATAATGAGGATTAATGAATTGAAATATAATTCAAGTTACGTGATTAGTGAGTGGAACTTAGATAGTGTTCTTTCACAGTTTAAATCTGTAAGCATAGAGAAGATCAAACTATACTATGATGAAGCAGTTGATATTACACAAGTTCAAGATGGTAATGATTCTATCACTATGATTGGGTATTGTTTCGATATTAGGGATGGAAATAAAGATTCTAAAGATATATTATTGGACATTTTAAATACTGATAATTTAGAAGAAGAATTGGATTTTATAAATGGTAGGTACAACTTTATAATTCAAATTAATTCTACAGTAAAAATTTACAGTGATGCGTCACAATTGAGACCATTGGTATACCATGAGGAAAGTAAAACTTTGGCTTCTCATGACTCCTTATTAAAAGAAATTTTAGCTGTATATGAAATTGAAGTAGAGCAAAGAAGTCCAGGGTTTCACACTGAGTTAGACTTTACTAGATTTAAAGATATATATAAGTTTAACCCAAGTCTGTTTCTTGATTACACAAACTTTGAGTTTACAAGGTTTTATCCGAGGGAAAACTTAATTAGACAATCAAGTCAAGAAATATTCAAGGAAATGAAGCCTTATCTAGATCAAAGTAGAATTTATTTAGAAAATATCGATAACGATAAATTTGTATCAGTGACAGCAGGTATTGATTCGCGAGTGTCAGCAGCTTTAACTCGAGACTTTAGCAACGAAATGGAGTATCTAACTTATACTCAATCGAGAAAAAGATTAGCGACAAAAATGGCAAAAAAAATATATAAAATCGATGAAAAAATCACGACTGATATGAGAGATTATTTAGGATGGAATCATAGTATAATTAAATTGTCTGATTATACTCCATCAAAAGATGAGATCAAAGAGTTAAATAAAATTTATAATTCTAAGCATGCTTATGCTTTAGCCAACTATTATAAAAACAAAAAATATAATAAAGCTATACATGTGAAATCTACTGTTTTCGGTATGGGTAAAGCTGATTTCCCTTCAGATTTAGACCAACAGGAAGATACATTTGACTTTTATAAAAAATGTGTTCATGGCTTACCACAGAGATTCTTTGACCATGCTGATTTCGATCAGGAAGTAGAAGCATATTTTGAAAGAAACTTAATTAATGAAGGTGTAACCAAAGGCAGGCATTATTTTGATTTGTTCCATTTAGAATCACGGATGGGAAACTGGCATAGCATGCTGACCTTAGAAACAGATCCAGAAACTGAAGAATTTATATTTACCAACTGTAGAAAGATGATTGATTTTATTCAGAGTCCACCAACTCAAGAAAAAAGAGATTTTGATTTATATAAAGAAATCATTGAAAATTACTGGCCAGTACTTTTACAATTTGGAATTAATTCAGCCTCACCTGTTAAAAATAAAGAAACTTTGACGGATGAAGAAGATCATTTTGAAAGTTTGGTTGTTAACAAGGTTAAACTTAAAGAAATTAATAAAACAGTCTTTAATCAAGATGGAGATTCACTGATAATAAAACCAGATGGTAATTTAGTAAATATTTATGATTCTTATAGTTTTTCACTTGAACATGAAGATATTGAAAATAACAGTATTAGAACTATTACATTAAATAGCTTTTATAGAAACACAAAAGCAAAGAACAAAATAAATGTTATAGTAAAACAAGAAAATGATATAAAGGTCTACGATATACTTGATTTGAACAAAGGAATTGATTTTTCTTTAGGTAGAAAACCGCTTGTTATCAATATCGTATATATGGCGAACTTTACCACTAAAACTTGGGTGGATGCAGGTAGAATTAAAGTGGACATTAAATAAGAACCTTATTGGTTCTTATTTTTTGTTGAATAAATTCTCAATTAATCATTTATAGTAAACAATATTAATGGTTAATTTGTTAAACTTAAGATATAACTTTATAGAGATCATATAACATCAGATTCGGGGTAATGATATGAATGAGAAGATACTAAGCGAAATATTGTCAAAAGTTAGTACTTTACCAAAAAATGATTATGGGACGGATATTACTCAAGATTTGTTTGAAGTTACTAAAAATGAATTGAATGAATTAGAAATAAAGTTTGAACCATATATTTATAAGCAAAAAGAACGTTTGAAAATTTTCTATACAAAAGATGATTACTTTAAGTACAGTAAAAATTTTTATAACAACAATAGTATGTTTGGTTTTAAAATTTCAAATGACAAAATGTTAACGGAAAAATTCTTAAAGCTTGCTAATGTACCGACTACAAATTCAATTAAATTATCAGCTAATCAGTTTGAAAAAGGAATGGAATACTTGGTTGATAATCCTAGTCCTAAAGTTGTTAAACCGATAAACTTGGCTAATGGCAGAGGTGTGTTTGTAGATGTAACTACAGATAATTTCAGGGAAGTTTGGGAACAATGTGTCTCAATACAGAAGCAACGCAAAGTTAAGTATCCAAAAGTTCTTATACAAGACATGGTTACTGGATTTGAAGTGAGGGTAATCGTAGTTGAAGGCAAGGTGTTATCTGCAACTTTAAGGACACCGCCTTATGTTATTGGTGATGGAAACAATACAATTGCTGATTTGATAAATGAAAAGAATAAAATTAGATCATCGAATGAATATTTTAGAAATAAGGATTTAAAGCAAGATGAGAAGGTTATAGATTACTTGTCTTCAAAGCAACAAAATTTAGATACGGTCTTAAAGGAAAATGAATTGTGCATTACATACCCAATCTCGAATCTTGTGAATGGTGGAGAAAATATAGTAGTCACACATTTATTGAATGACAAAATTCTTAAAACAGCCCAAGATGCAGTAATCGCAATCCCTGGGATTCATACTGCTGGTGTGGATGTATTGATTGATAGTTTAGAAACTGAAACTCCCACGATACTTGAAGTCAATAAGGCGCCAGCTTTACAGCTGAATTACTATCCCTATATAGGAGAACCACAGTCACCACTTAAATATATATTTTCTTCACTTGTTTTAGAGCAAAAAATTATTAATAATCAGTTGGATATAAACAACTTAAACGAATTTGAATTTAATATTTTGATAAATAGGTATAAATATTTATTCAGAAAGCAAAAGACACTATCAACGATTATCGGAAATATTAAAAATTAGTAACATTTTGCTTGTATTGTTTGATAATATTAAATTGTATTTAAATTTTCTTACTAGGAGATGAAGTTCTATGAAATTTAAAACTTTTTTATTACTTAGTTCAACCCTATTGTTTTTAGCAGCGTGTAGTGATGAAAATGAGAGTTCTGAAGAAACAACATCTGAAGATACTACAACAGAAGAAACATCTGCAGATACTACTGAATCAACAGATGAGACAGAAACTTCAGAAGAAGGAACTGAGTCAATTTCAGAATCCGGAGATAATCTTCTAGATATAGAAAATTCTGAAGCGGGATGGGTTAATTTCGCTGGAGAATTAAAAGGTAGTCCAGATTATAAAGTCACTCCTGAATTACCATATGATTCATCTTCCCATTATGAGTTAAACATTGGAGCATACGTGTCATACTTTAGTAATGGAGAGTTCTTAGAAACAGTACAAACTTCTAGTGGCCCAATCAATCAAGTTGAAGGTGCAGATTCTATTAGAGTGAGCTATCATAATTCATTCGAAGAAAACATAAGTCTGACAGAGCAATAGAATTTATTGAAATATTTGTACCATAACTTTCTTAGTTATGGTGCTTTTTTGGAGGCAAAGAATTGAATAATAATGATTTGGAATACATTTATAATAATATTCCTTATGAAAAAATATTTATAAAAACAAAGTGAACTATAATCTACCTGCGATGCATATAGAAGCACTTAAAAGTATTAAATTTAATTATAAATTAAATTCTGCAAAATATAATTATCAAAAGACTATTGATATATTGAGAAAAAATGGTACTAGTATAACGAGAGTACAACCTCCTAGATACCTTTCAAACGGTAGATTAGGAAATAGAATACTAGTTAATAAATTATCAACCGAACAACTACTAAATAAGTTTGATATACCTACACCCAGATCAAAAGTTTATAGTATAGATGAAATGCTACAGGCTAAAGAAGTATTTTTTAGTAATAATATAAATTCAAAAGCTGTGATTAAACCTTATTCTGGTAGTCTAGGTAAGGGTGTAATAGTCAATATTCCAGAGATCGTTTTGAATTTAATTGGAAAGAACTAGTGAATACTCAAAAAAATTTAAATAAAGTAATTGTTCAGGATTATTTAGAAGGATTTGAAGCCAGAGCAACAGTAATAGAGGGGCATTTAAATTCAGTAACCGTTAGGGTTCCACCTTTTGTCAAAGGTGATGGTAAACATAGCATAGAAAATCTTATCGATATAAAAAATGAAGAAAGAAATATTTGTAAAGTTCTATCACTAGCTAAAATTAAAACTACATCTGTAATAATTGAATTTTTAAGATCACAACAGTTATCATTAGATTACGTTCCCAAAAAAGACGAGTATATACTTTTAAATTCTGTGTCGAATTTCAGTTATGGTGGGGAATTAATAAACGGTACTGATCTTGTTGGAGATGAAATAAAGAAACGGCATTGAATGCAGTGGCAAGCATACCAGGTTTTTATACAGCGGGTGTGGACCTTATGTTGTCATCATTTGAAGATGTATCACCGAAAGTAATTGAGATAAACTCATATCCTATGTTAGGAATTGCAGTATTTCCAACTTATGGACCTACAACAACGCCTTCTAAAGATTATTTTAGGGCAGTTGTTGCAAGAGATCAATTTATGAATGACACATCAAATTCGTATGAAATAGAAAACAGTGATACATACTTAAAAACCTATTTTAAATTCGATAGAAGAAGGACTGCTTTATATGAAAAATTCTATGTTGAATTATCTGAAATATACGTAAATCAATAATTCTAGTATATAGGTATTCATGACTGAAGTTATAGTTATGATTACCTATTTTTCTGCTATTTCTTTGACATATTGGATGAACTGTTGAAGATATCTACTAAGTAAAGTGTCTAATCGAAATTTTTCTTATGAATATTGATAATAATTATATGGTATATTTAAATGTACAAATCATTGAATAAATAATTATATTATTCATAGGAGAGTGATTTTTTGATTAAATATGAAGAGTTAAGTAAAGAGTTATTAGTAGAAAATAACGGACAGGGAATGGAAATAGTACACAATGAAGAATCTTTCTTTTTTCTAGTGAATATAGTTGAAGGAAGTGACAAACTGATAGCGTTGTCAGGAGGGGCATTAGATCAAAAAAAGAAAAGTCCACCTGTATATATGCGATCAAAATGGAAAGATGAAATAAAATATAATTCTATATACATAGATGATAGAACTATACACGGTAACAATCTTAAAATAGGTTGGGGTGTTGGTAATAGAGACCGACATTTTTTAAAAGATTATGTTGTAATAATAAAAAAGATTGCTGATATATTAGGAATCAAAGCTAATAATACCATGTACTATGGATCTTCAATGGGTGGCTTAATGTCTGTAATTATGGCAACAATGCATAAGGATTCTTTTGCAGTTATTGATAACCCACAAACAAACATATTTAATTATTATCAATCATACGTTGATAGCTTACGTGAAAAAGCTTTAGATGGAATGACAGTAGAAGAGATTAATAGAGATTTTCCTGAAAGAGTATCAATGATTGATGCAATGCTAAAATATGACAATGTCCCTAGAATTTATTATTATCAAAACAATAAATGCAGTTTTGATATGAAGTACCATTATGGACCATTTAAAAAGCAATTTGAGGAGAATGGCTTTGATGACGGAAAAGTAAGTTATCGATTGTATAGTGATGCGGCTAGGGGACATAGTCCTCAAGTAAAAGTTAAAACGTTAAAAATATTTGATGAAATTTTTAGTGGAATTTGATTCAATATATATACTACAAATTAATAACACGTTAAGGTAATCATTCGAAAAAGCCCCTAAAAAGTCACTATAAAAGTGAAGTCTGAGGGGCTATTTCACTAACTGTCTAATTGATTGGTTTCAGTTCAATACTTTTAAACATGTATTTTACTAGCAGGGCTAGTAACTGCAATCTTTTTAGATATTTTCTGTTTAGATTGATATTCTTCATATGATTTTAGTATAAGTTTTGAAGCAGATTCCCAAGATACTCCTTTGAGGTTTTTGGAAATACTTACTATGATAGATATTTTATCTCCAGATTTCAAATTGAAAATTGTAATATCGTTATTGTGTCTCCAAACACTCATGTCTTCTTCTAAGTATAAAGTGTCATTTACATATATAGAATAAGAAAGCGCACCTCTGTTCTTAGAGCTGTATGAATTATTCAACGCTAGATGCACATGACCTTGAACTTTATTAAAACCTAAGTCTAGTTGAGAGTAGTTTCCTTTTCTCAATGAATGTCGATCAATATATATTGTATTATTGTAATTTATAATTTCTTTAATAATATTATTATCACTATCATATAAGTTATATCTGTTGAAAATATTATCTTTAAATCTTGTATATGGGTTTCTCATAGTATTTCCGTCACTTTGCATCTGTTCATATAAATTGTCAAAGCGGTTATAACCAAAAAAGTTAAGAACAGGATAGTTTCTATTAATTAAATCTCTGAAAAACTTGATTGATTTTCTGGTTTCATATGGAAAAGATAAAGAAATATCAATAAGTGCTCTCATGTTATATGGAATATATGATTGAAATGCTATATCAGTCTCATTAACTATTTCTGCATGCCATCTACCCATTCTACTTTCCCAAAAAGCCAAGTCTAATAGTTGATAATCGAATGGTTCAAAAGAATAGTATTGTTCATTCATGTCATTAGCATACTCTTTTAAATCATCTATATCTTCGGTATTACCTTTGTATTTCCCTAATACGTATAAAACGTAGGAATCATTTATGCTTTGAATTGAATTTTCAGTAGTTGGAGAGATTAGGTATGATCGACCGATTTCAAGTAAATTTGCTCTAATGTGTAATGATTTCTCTTTTGGAAAAGATTGCATATAATAAGGTACTAAAAATTTACCATGAGATCTGAAAACATTCTTTGAAACAGCTTTAGATGCATTATCAGATAAATGATATTTATTATTCTTAAAAAAGTAAAACTCATGATTCAAATCTAAGTTTGCTTTCATTTTTTCTAAAATCACTCTATCAATATCATATGAGGCCTGTGTCCGATTTTGCACTTCTTCAGATTTATCGACTGCTGCATAGGTGAACATTCTTATTTTATCTTTATGATCTTTTAACATCGCTAACGAGATTCTACTATCATTACCACCAGTTAGAGAAAAGGCAATATCATCATAAGTATTTATACAATAATTAATCTGATCCTTCCAAAGTTTTTCAAATAATAAATATTTATCATCAATCGGCATTTCTTTATATTTGTTATTTTGTCTAGGGAAAAAACGTGAAATATTCTTATCATTAAAATTTAATTTAAAATTTGGCATTAAACTTTTAATATTTTCAGCTGGCGACTTATCATAAGTAAAACTAACAGTTGCATATTTCATACCTAAATCTAATGGGTTTGTGGGTATTAAATCTTTAAGTAAATTAAAATGCGAAGCTACTAAATTGTAATCATTTGCGTAATATACACTTCGCATAGCAGTTGCATCTGTATAGATCTCAGCATTATTATCAGTTCCTATTATAACAACATATCTTCCACCTATGAAATATAGAGTGTCTAGGAATGTTTCTTTATTTGATACATAAGATTCTAAAAGGAAATCTGATAACTCAATATTAGTTAAATTTTTATCTTTACCGACATGAACAAAATTGCCATGCAAGATTATAAAATTAGACTCTTTGATTAATATTTGAGGTGTTTCTCTGTCATCGTAACTATAAACATACTTATTAAATATTATTTTTTTTGAATAATAAGATGGTATATTATCGTATTCTTTATCTGCAAATACAAAGCCATATGGGTAATTAAAATTTGAACTTAACATTTGTTGTTTAACCCTCCTAGATTATTCATATACTCAATATATCATACTATTCGTAGCTAAAGATTAAACAAAATTTAGGATTAATTTCAGCTTATATAAGAGATACTAAATTTTGAATGTGTAAAAGTGTACACAACTTAAAAGAGGTTTAGGTAATTTAAATTTGCCTAAACCTCTTTTATCAACTTCAAAATATTAAATTACAAACTGGTACCTTTTTGGGAAATCATCTGTTTGATACTATCTGACAAGACACTTTGCTTTCTATATAGGAATTTATATCTTTCAATAATTGCATTTAGCTCATCTTTGCTAAAATCATCTAGGGCAACTTCTTCATTTAAAATTTTGTCCTCTAATTTCAAATTAGAAAACAGAGTTGCTAGAGGGTCCTGTTTACTACCATACATATTAAAATAATTCACTTGAAAAGCTGGATTCTGATTAACTTCTAGAACAGTACCCTCAGTCGCGTCTAGATTACTAATCATGACATCGACTCCAGCAGTATGAACATTTGGTATTGCAGTAACAGCATCTTCGGCTTGTTTAAATATATTTGGATTAATGAACTCACTAATTTCTATATTATCTCGTCCCGTTGCAATACCAACTTTAGGATATAAAATCAAGTATTCATCATCTGCTAGTATTGAATCTAAAGTTAAATTTCTACTTTTCAAACCAATTTCTAATGCTTCATTAAATTTGTAAGGATTTTTATAATGGAAATTATTCTTCTTTCTCTTTTCATTTTTTTCATTGATTAAGTATTCAATCGTTGAATTGCCATCCCCAACGATATATCCAGGTGCACGCAAGGTAGCTGTATCAGCCTTACCTTCAATAACAGTTACTCTAAGTTCAAGCCCTTCAACTTGATTTTGTATAATGATTAATGGCTTTTTAACATTGTATTGTTTTTGAATCTTAAGATTCTTTTTCCAAGTTGACTCTAAATTAGTGACATCAACATCTCTGAAAGCGCCTAGAGATTGTCTCAAATCTTTAGGTTTTAATACACATTTTACTTCTTGAGAACTCACATATTTAACGGCTTTAGCATATTCACTTGGTTTAAAAAATTTTGTAATAGGGGTTTTTACACCTGCATAAGATAAGAATTGCTCAGTGAGTAATTTGTCATTTGAAATGATTTTTCCTATACCAGTGTTATTGGGATAAAATCCTTTGCTAAAATCTAAGAATGGTTTTTGATTATCGTTAAAAAGTCGTAGAAAGTAACTTTTTTTATACACTGATTTTTTAGGTATTTTTTTGAAATCTATAGACGCATTTTTTAAAGCATGTTGACTTTGAATTAATAAGTCAGTGGTGTCTTCAGGAGAATATTCATTTTCATATCTTTCTTTAATATTCAACTTTTCCATCGTTTGTTTTAATAATAATTCATCCATCGTTTTATACCTCGATTTTTCTTATGTTTTTCTAATTAATTAATATTTATCGATAAAATACCATATCTATATGAGGATGTTGATCAACTACATATTCCTCTGAAACGGGTTTAAATCCATACGACTCATAAAAGTTTTGTAAATAGCTCATAGCAAGAATGTGTATATCTTTAGTAGGATACCTTTCATTTAATACCTCAAAAACCTTATTGATTAATTTTCGGCCACTACCATTACCGCGTTTATGTTTGGCTACAGTTATTCTTCCGAACGAAACATAGTCGGTATAATCTAGAATTCTGCTATATGACCAAATTTCATCATTTTCATCCTCATTGAAAAGGTGTAAAGCATCGTAGTCCTTGCCATCAATATCATTAAAATAGGATTCTTGTTCGACTATAAAGATAGATTCTCTGAGTCTAAAAATTTGTTCTAATTCTCTTGTAGAAAGTTGATCAAAAGATTTTAAGTGCCACATATAAAGCCTCCATAAATAAATTCTTTCTTAATTCTACTATAAAATTAATCAATCCAAGACTTAAAGTGACAACTTTGATAAAATAAATTATAAGATTTTATATAAATGACAAGAATAATAGGTGATACCATTGATAATTAATGAATTTGTCCGTAAGAGATTTAATGAATATAAGCCTCTTGTAAATATTTTGATATTGGAAAAACAGAACATTAACATTTATAGTTCATTAGAAAATGAACTAATTATTGAGCAAACTAATAATATCCAATTTCAATTGCTAGAACTAATTGAATTGGTATCTAATAATGTTTTTAGAGTAAAGCTCCCAAATGGTAAAAAGGGATATTTCACACCTATAGATAGTGTTGTAGTACTACCTAAGAAAACAAAACAAGTACGAATTTCAAGAGATGCAAACTTTAGTAATTCAATAAATAAATACTTGGGTATAGATGAGACACACTTTGTGAATAATATGCATAGAGTTGTATTTTCAAGCCAATATGCAATTTTTAAAGAAGAGGTTTACGAATGTCTTACGTATGTAGATGAAATTATCGCATTTGTAAAACCAAGTGAAGTAAATGTAATGCACAGATATGAACAGCCATTTAAAGTAACAACAGATACAACGATTTACAGAGATAGTACAATGAAAAAACCTGTTACTACATTTTTAAAAGGTGAAAAATCTCATACAAGCCAATACGTGATTATTGAAGAAAAAAAGTTAAGGTTTAAGGATAATGGGAAAATATATTGGCTAAACCTCGAAGATACAGATTTAAGCATAGAAATTGATCAAGAGAAATATGATAATTTAAATGAGTTAATATTAGACTCTATAATACATCAATACGCTTTAAAAGTTGAAAATTATCATAAATACTACCAAAAGATTCTAAATAAACAGTCCAAAAATAGTGGGTGAAATAATTGAGATTATCAAAATATAAAAGTATGTTTGAAAAAGAATTTATAAATGATATAAAACCACCTAAAAATTATTATTTAATGTTAAAAAGAGCTAAAGGTGATATTGAATATGAAATAAAAAGTGAGTATTTCTATGGAATACAGCCACCAATTTCATATGAAAAAGTAAATAATCAGCTGAATGTAACTGTTAAAAAACATACTATTAAAACACTATATTTAACTTATCTTACCTTAGATACTAAATTTAAAAATGTTCCGCAGGAAACCTTTGTAGATTTAGAAAACAGTCGAAAATTTTATATTAATATTGACGTAACTGCAAATTCAAGTGTAGAAGTTATACCGTTTATAATACAATATGATACGTTTGGGAAAAAAAACATGAAAAGAATAACACGGCCAATGGAATACTTTGAAGCTGATGATGATGTTATAAAACTGAGATTAGTATTCAAAATTAAAGGACATGGGAATTTTATTATAAGAAGTATAAAAAGAAGAGATGTGAACTGACTATGGATATTTCAATAAATACTGTTTATGAAGAAGATTTTAAAATTAATCAAACAAAATTATATTTTTGTAACGAATTAAATACTAAGTTAATTTATGAAAGTATGCATACTTTGAAAGTTACGGGAATAGCGAGTTCCATTAACGGTAAAATTATTGAGGTAATTTCTAGACGAATTAAAGAAAAGAAAGATTACTTTAAAATTAAAATAGGGGATGACGTAATTGGGTGGATAGCACTTACTAATTCACCTAGAATTTATAGAATACCTAAGATTACTGGTAAAGTTATCGAGGGAAATATAGAGACTTATAATAATTTTGGCTATAGAATCAGAGAATTTATAAATAAATTACTAGAAGCGAGATATTATTTTGAAGAGGAAAATAAAAAATATTTTCTTATAAATCGAGTGGGCCACCGTGACTTAAATATCCCAGTATTATCCCGTGACTTTTATAAGTACATTGTACCTAAAATTGAAACGTATATTGATATAGGAAAAGGTGAAAAACTATATAAATCAAGCACAAACAAAGAAGTTATCGGGGAAATAGAATCTGATAATAAAGTAGAAGTGGTAGGGTACTATGAGAAACTGGAAGAAGTAAAAATTAAATATAATAGTAAATCTTTTTGGATAAAAAAAGATGTCAATTTTTTACATTATAATGACAGTTTTGCAATAACTAGTTTAGAGTTGATCGATCAAATTATGTATCTGAAGACTAATTCTTATATACAAAAAATGAAATTAGATTCTCAAGAGAAAAGAATTCAGAAAATCAAAGAGAATGTCGCCATAACTAATGACTTACAACAATTATATTTAACAAGATACTTAGGTGATCAAAATGATACTGAATGATGTAGTTACACTAGAAAATAATTATAATCTAATACCTAACAACAAAAGTATTTTAAACTTTGGTCTTAAATTAAAAGATACAAAAATATTCACTTTGAAAGGTACTAACTTTTCAGAAGAAATTTCGGTATTAGATAAAAAGTTAGTATGCGAAGAAATTGAAGAATCAAATTTAGTCATTTTATCTGAACCATTTGCAACTGACATTGAAGAATTTGAATTGAAAAAGTTTATAGATAGATATAAAGAAATGGTAGAGAAAGCAAATTCTTTAAATATACCCATCGTACATATTGTCACAAACAACACTTGGTTTATGTTATTTAAGGAAATAATAGATTCTAATGATGTTCCTGTTTATTTGAGAAATAAAGATTACACTTACCTAAAAAATAATATAGGGGAAATCGAATTTCATATAGTTGAAGATTTTTTTCTTTTAAAAGATTTTCATCATTATTCTAATGAGATTACAGATAATATTTTAGTTGATTTAACAGCTTTTCAAAAAGTAGATAATTTTTATACACAAACGATTAATTCACTTTTTGATATCGTCCCTAATTTTAAAAATGTAACAATTTTACTATCCGATGATTCCCATATGCCCAATATTGACAACGAAAAAATTACAGTTAGTTATCAAAGTGATGGAGTAAATATTGATAGTTATACTTATGTTTTATTACTTAACAACACTCCATATAGTGATGAGAGTATATACAAAGCAATGTATTATGCAGCAAATTCAAAAGTGTTATTTACAAATTATAATTTCAAACTAAATAATATGATTCCATCAGTAATTTTAAATCTTTCAAGCCATTTAGATATCGTAATGCCATTAAGTAAATCTGATGCGTTTGATATTATGAATGAAAATAGAAATACAGTATTATACAAATTTACATCAATTAATTTGATTGAAAGAATCTATAATAATATTTTTGATATGAAATTGATTGAACCTTTATTTTTAGATAATTCTTTGAAAAACTTTGAGGGTAACTTGTTTATATTTAGAGATAAAACAAGTAATGCCAAGACTCATTTAAATGATTTCAAATATGATCTTGAGCAAACTCTAGCATTCCCAATTATATTTCTAGGGGAAAAAAATGTTGCATTCAAAGATTCTTCGATTCTCACAAATAAAGTTTGTAATGAAAAGTTTGTTATTAAACATGCAAACAGAGATATTGCAGTACCTAACTTAGATGAAAAAGTTAGTGTTATTGTACCAATACATAACAATGGTAAATATCTTAAATATAAATGTTTTAGATCATTGAAATCTTTATCTCGCTTTAATGAAATGGAAATAATATTCATTGACGATGGTAGTACAGATTTTGAAACATTAAGAATTATCGATGACATAATATCTTCCAACGATGGTATAGTTTTTAAAAGATACGAGAATGGATCAGGGAGTGCTTCCAGACCTAGAAATGAAGGTGTGTATCTTGCGTCTACAAATCTAATTACTTATCTAGACCCCGATAATGAAACTATAGACGATGGACATTCAACTCTGCTTACTGAAATGCTAAATGATGAGTCACTAGATATGGTTGTCGGCAACATAGTAAGGGAAGATAATAATAAGAGAAACGCGATCAAGTATTCTACCAAAGTACAAAATGCAATAAAGTCTGACATAATTGAAGATACAAAAGAAACCTTAATTAAAACTAATTTAACTGTACAAAGTATACAGGGATTAATCGTCAAGAAAAATATTATTATTAATAATGACATTATTATGGTGGAAGGTGCAGCAGGTCAGGATACCCTCTACTTTCAAGAATTAATTTTAAATTGTGAAAACGTTAAAGTCGTTGACCATATGATTCATTCCTATTATGCATATGTAGAAGGCTCTGTAACTAATACCGTTACTCATCGATTTTTTGAGAAATTCTATAAAGTAGAACAAGAACGTATTAAATTTTTAGTTAAAGAAGATTTAATTGATCATTATATGAAGATTAAATTCAATTTTTATTTTAAAAAATGGTATTTCACCAAATTTTTACAAGTAGATGATTATGATAAAGAAAAATCACTTTCGTTTCTTAAAAAAATTGTCTCTTTATATCATGATTATGAGGATTTTATCGATGAAGATATCAAAGAATTCCTGAGTTGAATAAAGATACATTCGCTTTACATTTTTAATAATTGTGAGGTTGGTTATGTATATGATTAAAAAACCAAAATTATATCCATTAGGTTTTATTTTAACAGACAGAGTTATTCGAAATGTACCTAAATACTACAAACAAATTAAAATAAGTGAATATTACTATTACCATGATAATATATCACCAGTGAAAATCTTTAAGAAAGAAAATTTCGAAATAATTATACATGGTCATATTGTGTATACAGACTTTGAAACAACAATTGATGGTGAAGAACTATTATCTAAACTATTAGATGAGTATTTAACTAATTATGAAGTATTTTTAAGTTCAACAGATTTTCTTGCTGGAAGATATGTAATTATGATTATTGGTCCCGCAGTTTTTGATGTATTTCAAGATGCGGTTGGTGCAAGAAGTGTGTATTATATGTTAAATGAGAATGTATTATCGTCACATTTATATTTAATTGAAGATAATTATGAATGTGAACTACACACATTAACGTCAAAAATTAAAGGTCTAGACAAATATTTTACAACAACCCAGTTCGAAAACATTAAAAGTATGCTTCCTAATTTTAAATTAGACTTTACAAAAAAAAAATTACAAAGGTTTTTTCCGAGAGATTTTAATAAATATAGTAAAATGTCAGATGATGAAAAAATAAGTAAGATTATATTTTTATGGAAAAAACAAGTTAAATATTATTCCAAAAATTATAATGCTGTACAGTCATTAAGCGGCGGTAATGATAGTAGAGTTTCACTTGCAATGTCTTATGATTCAAAGGAAAAAATAGAGTTTTTTACTTATTCCCCTATTAAAGATAGTTTTGATATTGATGACCGATCAAGTTCAATATTAAATTTAGATAGACAGATTGTAGAAAAATTATTAGAAATTACAGAAATTAATCATAAATTTATTCATTACGATGCTTCACTTTTAAATAATGAATATGATAGATACATTAAAAAAAATAGCACTCTTGAACACATTGAACAAAAGAGTGATCTTTTAAAACAATATTTAAAATCATTTACTAAAAAAGATACTATTCATATTAGGGCAAATTTGTTAGAAATTGCACGAGCACATAATATCACAGAACGTAGAAATAATAACTACAAAGAAGTTTTAGATACTATACATCATAGATTAAGAGGAAATAACCTTGATCTATTAAAAAAGGAATTAGAGGCTTATGAAGTTGAAAATATAAAAAATATTAACTATGATGAAGATTTATATGGTTATCATGTATTAGATTTATTTTATTGGGAACTTACTTTGGGGAGATGGCATTCAGAAGTATTAAATAGTAATGACATATTTTTTGATACATTGGTTCCATTTAATTTACGTACAATCATTGAAATTTCATTGTCCTTTAGTTTAAATCAAAGAAAACAGGATTATCTATTTAAAGAGATGATGAATAATACTGTTCCTATATTGAATTTTATAGGTGTAAACCAAGTAGAAAATCTATATGAACAAAGTAAAATAAGACAAAATAAGAGTATATTTGATAACTTTATTGTTAGAAATCATATGAAAAACTATTCAAGAAGGTTAGAATCTCTTAATAATTATCTATATATACCAGAGCGTGATTTATTATCTGGATCAGAAGCGTTAATAGAACTAGAATTTAATTTAGTTGAAGGTATGTTATTAATAGAATTATGGAGTAGATATAAATCTTATGCTGCAAATGGATATCTAAAATACGAAATTCACGTAAATAATCAACTTTTGCTTTATGAAGATTTGTCAAAATGGTCTGCTCCAAATTCAATTTATATTAATAATCTACATCGTGGGGATAAAATTATTGTAAAAGTACTCGCGGATAGAAATTGTCAAGCTAGATCTTGGGAAAGAGCGTCAAAATTGCAAATTAGAAAAGTAGAAGAAATCAAAGGTAGACAAAATGTCAACGAAAGAGTATTGTGCACTAGCCCATATACAAAAATTATATAAAATTATAGAAATCTGATAGGAGAATATAGCTTGGAGAACATAGATTATTCTGATTTATCTAGAGAGTTCATAACAAATCATCAAATGACAGAATTGTGTATTATAAAAGATAATATTGATTACTATTTTAAAGTAAATTTAAAAGTAAACTCAAAACAAGCAGTCGTTTTTTCAAATGGTGCAGCTGATAGAAAAAAAAGTGAACTACCAATTTTTATGAGATCTACCTGGGCAGAGGAAATAAACTCGAATACTATTTTTCTGGATGATAGAACTATTCATGATAGTAGATTAATGATCGGTTGGGGTATTGGTAGAAAGGAAGTACATTATTTAAAAGAAATAGGAATAATTGTAGAAAAAATCTTAGAATGTTTAGGAATTCAGAATGAAGACACTTATTACTATGGATCCTCTGCCGGCGGAATGATGTCAATGATGTTAGCTATTAAGCATAAGGGTTCTACAGCAGTTGTAAATAATCCACAAATGATACCTAATAACTATGCAGAAGGTAAGCCACTAAATTTTATTAGAAATAATTTTTTTAAAGAATACTCAAAAGATGAATTTCTAGATAATTTTAAAGATAGAATATCAGTTCCATATGTGATAATTAATGAGAATTATCTGCCTAGAACATTGTATATTTTAAATAGATTGTCGGAGGGTGACTTTAAAGATCAGTATCTTCCTTTTACTAAGAGTCTTTCGGAAGCAGGTATAGACACTAGTAATATTCAATACTTGATATATAGTAACCAGAAACTTGGACATAATCCATTACCAAAAAATAGAACAATTAATTTAATAAATGCTATTTTAGCTGATACTTTATTATAAAATAACTATTTGAAATTTTGTTACATTTAATTAGATTAACGAATATTCTCATGTAGTAAGAATGGAGTGTTAATTAATAAATGAACAAGAAATATCTGTATAATCCATTTGTTGTTACTAGTAAAGAGTTGAGAAATAATAGTTTTTTTGACAATAAAATAAATTTAGGAAAAACTTATCTCTATTTTAATAATGAAAATAAAATTATAATTGAGCAAAAAAGTAGTGTGAAAATAGTATTACTTGGTTATTTAGTTGATATTAGAAACGGAAATAAATTAGCTAGAGAAATTCTGATTAGTTTAATCGAGTACTACAATCAAGACATTAATTTATTTATTGAGCAATTGGATTATATGAATGGTAGATTTATATTGATCATTTCTGACGATAAAGACACAAAAATTTTTACTGATGCTACTTCAATGTTACCTATTTATTATTATCAAAATTATATATTTAGTTCTCATGAAGTGATAGTTAGGGAAATATTGAAACAAGAATATGAAATTAGTTTAGAAAACTATAATTATGAAATGAAAAATTTTCTTGATTATACTAATACTAAAGAGGTATATAGTTTTAACCCAAATTTATATTTCTCCTTTAGTAAATTCAAATTTAATAGAATATATCCAAGAGATCAATTTGTTGAAAGAGAAGGAAATGAAGTTTTATTAAATATAAAAAAGTATCTTAATACACAAATTAACTGGCTAGATAATAATTATGAAAAAATTTATCTTTCGTTAACTGGCGGATTAGATTCAAAAGTGAGTCTCTCACTTGTAAAACCAATTATAGATAAAATTGAGACATTCACATACATGTATCGATTTAATAAGGATGAAAGTTATAATTTGCTAAATCCATATAAACGAATCTATTATTTAGATAAATTTATAGTAGATAATTTAGTTTATAATTTTAGATTTAAACATAAATATTTTTATTTTGAAGATTACAGTCCTTCTAGTACTTACCTTAACGAACTAAATGAACATGTTAGTTCTCATCATTCCTATACATTAAGTTATATAATTAACAATGAGATTGAACCTAACTCTATACATCTAAAATCAACATTATTTGAGCTAGGTAAACTAATATTTTCTAAAGCCATGGATAATGAGACAGTACTAGAACATATTAGCGTTTGGGCACCGAAAGAAATTAAATCAAATAAAGAAGTACTTATGGAATTATTTTTAAAGTATAAAAATAGAAATCTTACTGATGAAATAATTGAAGGGCATAAAATAACTTCTTTATTATACTGGGAGTTTAGAATGGGCAATTGGCATAGTAGTTTGACTCAAGAAACTGACTTTACTGTGGATATATATAACTTCATCAATAATAGATATATAATTGACCAGATAATGTCTATAAACTCTGAGTTGAGAAAAGAAGCATTTATATTTAAATCTATTGTTAAAGAAAATTGGCCAGCACTAAATTATTTTATAGCTAACTCATTTGAAAATTTAGAAGATGTTATAGGTCATTATAAATAACAAACTAGCTATTAATAAAATCACTAACCGTAGGAGACATTTTATGAATAAGAAAATACCATTACTTACTTTGTTATGTTTATTAACAATTCTCTCTGCCTGCTCTAATTCGAATGGCAACTTAATTGACACTGGGTCGGTTACTGAAGGTAGCTGGGTTAGTTATGATGGAAAAGTAGTGAAAGATGAAGAAATGAGGTCTTCGGAACCAATCGACTATGATCCATCGAATGAATACGAAATCAATCGATCTAGCTATGTGTCTTACTACAATGGTGATGAATTTATTGAAACGATTCAGTATAGTGACGACCCTCCAATGACTTTAGACACTATTGAAGAAGCAGATATTATTGTAATAAGTTTTAATCAATACAATGAAGATACTATTAGCCTAACCGAGGCTAAATAATTTTAAGTCTCTTGAATTCAAGGGACTTATTAATTTTCTATAAGAAAACCAATTCATGTCTAACAGTGAATATACGTGGGTATAAGTTAATATGAACTTTCATAAAAAGGAAGGTGAATATTATGAAAAAATGCCCAAACTGTAATCAAGAAGTATCTAATGGTATACAAGTTTGTCCTAACTGCGGAGAGTTTATCGATGGAAATCAAACCTCAAAACAACAAGATAATTCTAAGAAAAATGATATTGAAGAAATGCCAGAAGAAAATTATCCTGAAGAAGAGTTGAAGAAACAACAAAAAGACGAACGCAGTGACTTTGGACGAACAGATAATGACAAATAAAATCAAAAGAAGTCAGTATCATTTCTCTATACCTCCAAATTATCAATTTGGAGGTTTTTACATGTTCTTAACTTCCTTTAAATTCAATCTAAATATGCCCTTGTTAAGCTTATTATAAGAATGAAGAAAGGGTGTAAATATGTCTTTTGAAAACAAAACATTAATTGTATACCTTGACGGTGATTACCGTAGATTCAAAACAGTCGCAGATTTATACCAACGTTTTGACAGCGGAGACGCACACATTCTGATTACTTCATTTAATGACCAAAACGAGCTTAGAGGTCAGATTGATTTATTAAATTCAAGCTATGATTTCATTGATGAAAGACATATTTTAACCGAATACTACTCAACAACAACCTACAATAATGCGATTGAAATAGAAGAAATCTTAAAAAGATTAAATTATGGTCATGTTATTGTAGTAACAAGTCAGTATCACATATTCAGAACAAAAATGATTTTTAAAGATAGATTCAAATATAACGACAAATTTAAATTTGTAGGTGTACATCATGATACGACATTTATAGAATATACTTCTGAAGTCGTGAAATTAGGCTTATACCTTATGAGAAACTACAAGTTCTTTACAAAAGATAAATTATTATATAGTAAGAGTAAATACAGAACAAAATCCCGGTTAACCTACCAGTAAAAATAGTAGCTGATATGTTAAACTAGACTAATAAGAAATATTAGAATAGGGGATTATATGAAGAGCTATAAAGAAACCAAAGAATATTTAAAGCAACTAGAAGATTTTAGATCATTCAAATACAGAGCAACACGCTTACCAGAAATGGTCGCTAAAGAAACAAAACACTTCGAGTATGTTCAAGAATTCTTTAAAGAAGAAGGATTCAACCATCTATCAGTCGTAGAAATTATACGTTCATTCATTAAAATGGATTTATTAAAGTTATCCTTAATGCAAAGTACACACGGCATATATGTGAATGACAATACACCACAGTATCCTTCAGAAGCTGAAACAGTTGCGAAGTTCACTTTAGAAAACTCAGATATCGACTTCTACCCACTCATACTTCCAGATGAGTTAGAGAAAGTGAATAAAGACACAAGAGATGCAATTATTTCATTTAACAAGAGTATTGAACCATTCTTACAGAGCATTGAAAAGAATGCAGGAGATATAACTGAAACAGTTCAAGCAGTTATTACAGAATTATTTAATTCAAATACACACATCTTAAATAAGATTTATGATGAAACATATTATAATACAGTATTGAACTACATGATTGACAATGCATTCGAAAACACATGGAAGAAACAAAAAGTACAAACACCACTTGTGTCATTCTATGCAATGTTTACATTATCATTTTATGACAACGTTTATTTAGATCAGTTAGTATAAGACAAATGGCCACCTTAGGGTGGTCTTTTTATTTTATTTATAATACTGAATTTTCATTATATTTAAAACTAGGCTATAATAGTAATCATCTTTAAAACATGGGGGAAATAATGTACTGGTACATTACGCTATTTATATTATACTTTGGGGCAATGTTTGGTATTGCCTGCTATTATTTCTACAAGATTAAAACATATGAGGATTACATGATATCCTCTTGGTCAACAGGATTTTGGAAAATTACAGGAACGATTATCAGTACAAACGCTGGTGCAGCTGTATTCATTGGTTGGGTAGGATTAGGCTTTACAGTCGGCTTATCTGGTTACGTTAAATTTGCTATGGTTGCCTACATATTTAGTTTGATTTTAGTCATATTCTTCGCAAAACCATTAAGAAGGCAAAAACTTTTTACATTAGCTGATTTATTTACTGCAAGATTTGGTGGTCGAGCTGGAATCATTCCATCGATTTTATCTGCAATTATCTATTCAGTTCCAACACTAGGTTTACAACTCATTGGTATGTCAACAGTATTTAACATCACTTTAGGCTGGGATCAATCAACTGGACTTATTGTGGGTACTATTCTTATTTTAATATTTTCAATTTTAGGAGGCTTACCTGCAACGATTATTACAGACGCGATGCAGTCGATATTAATATTAATTGGTTTAATTGTATTAGCCATTACAGTTGTTATGCACGTCGGTGGCTTTAGTGAACTCTTTGCAAATACATCTTGGGAATTTCTTAGTCCAATCAGTGCAGATGGTGTAACAGATACATTATTATATGCACTTTCAGTTGGTCCATTCTATTTAGTATGGCAGTCAACTTGGCAAAGAATATTTGCGGCTAAAGATGAAGAGACAGCTTTAAAAGCAGGAGTTACTGGGCACATCATTGTTATGGTCATATCTTTCTTACCATTCTTAATTGGTGTATCTGCAAGACAATTTGTTGATTTAAATATGCAACAAGATTTAGTATTCTCTTATGTAACAAATGAATTGTTACCTACACCTATTGCAGCAATTGTTTTTGTGGCACTGCTTGCAGCTTTAATGACAGGTGCAACTTCATTTAATCTACAAGGTGCAAGTAACCTAACAAGAGATTTATACCAAGTATTGATCAATCCTAAAGCTTCAAACAAGAAACTATTACTGATATCCAGAATATCAGTTGCGATTATGACGCTCTTAGGCCTCGTCGTTGCTTTCTTTATTACGAACATTAATGACGCCTATCGCTGGGCGCTCATGGTAAATGGTGTCATGTTGGTATTCCCATTCCTAGCAATCATGTTTTGGTCTAGAGTCACTAAGAAAGGTGTACTGATCAGTATGGTTGGATCACTGATTATTGTAATAATCTATCCATATCTAGGGCTACCTTTTGACCAGGCACTAGTCGGTTATTCATTATCATTGATTATAGTCGTTGGAGTGAGTTTATTAACCAAACATGACAAGAGTGAGATTCCAAAAGCAGCATACAAGTATAAATTAGAAGATTACAAATAGGGGAGAACTAAATGAGTATTAAAAAGATTACTAATGCCAATGTACTAAACGTTGATGATGGATCAGTACAGTTAGCAACTATTCTGATTAACAACGGAAAAATAGATGTCATAAATGAACAAGCTGACTTGGTAATTGAAGATACAGATTTAGATTTACAAGGGCAATTTCTTTCACCAGGTTTTATAGATACGCATAGTCATTTGGTGATGTATTCAAACTTTAGAAGACAATTAAATTGTTCACCTGAAAATACTAAAAGTATTGAAGAGATTATTGAGAAATTTAAGGAACAAAAAGATGAAATTTTAAGAGATGGATGGTTGAGGGGGTATGGCTATAATGAATTTGAACTTCAAGAAGGACGTCACCCAAACCGTTTTGATTTAGACAAAGTATCAACAGATATACCCATTTATATTCAACATAGTTCAGCACATATGGGGACAGTAAACACAAAAGCCTTAGAAATAATGAATTTAGATTTAGATGCACCAGACCCTAAAGGTGGATCATTTGAACGTGATGAAAATGGTCAAATCAACGGTGTATTATTTGAATTTCCTGCACTTGATAAGGTTAAGGCAGTTTTACCAGATATATCTGCAGGGGATTTGGCTGAGGATATTAAAGATGGGGTCTATGACTATCAAAGTAAAGGCATTACGAGTGCGACGGAGATGTGTGTCAGTCTATTAAATGGTATAAACGATTATAAAGCATCTTTAAAATATCTTGAAGACAATGAAGAACAAGATTTTAGAATTCGATTTGCCATTGATTATAAGCTATTACTGAATAATCCAATTTTTAAAAACGAAACTGCTGATTCAATTCGGGAGAAACTAGAGTCACTAAGTAACGGTTTCTCAACATTAGCTGGTGCAAAATTCTTTAATGATGGCAGCATCCAACTCCATACTGCAAGCTTAAGAGAACCTTATTATGATGGTACTCCTTCAGCAGATACTAAATTTACCCTAGAAGAGTTAGAAAAACTATTCATTCACTTTCAAAAATTAGGCTATCCACTTATTACACACGCCAATGGTGATAAGGCAGGAGAAGATGTTATTAAAGCCTACATCAATACAAGTGATCATAAAAAGACTAAGCAAATGCATCGTGTAGAACACTTACAGGTCGCATCAAAAAAAGACATACAAATGATGACAAAAAATAATATCGGTGGTTCCTTCTTCATCAACCACCTGTATTACTTTGGTGATGTGCACAAAAGTAAATTTCTAGGTCCGGATAGAGTAATTAACCAAGAACCCGTTCGCTGGGCAGAAGACGAGGGAATGATCTTTACAATTCACTCAGATTGTCCAGTGACTGATATTTCTCCACTAGATTCGATTAAGTTTGCAGTAGAAAGAAAAACGAGAAGCGGTGACACACTAGGAAATACACAGAAGCTCACGAGAGTTGAAGCATACAAAAAGATGACAATAGATGCTGCTAGGCTAAATCAGACTGATGATGTAGAAGGCTCTATAAAAGTAGGGAAATATGCAGATTTTGTTGTATTAACAGAGAACCCATATGATGAGAGGACGCAGTTATCTGATGCACTGGTGAATCGAACGATTGTAAATGGTAAAACAGTATATGAAATATAAACGCTAGGTCTTTGACCTAGCTTTTTTTTAATGTAAGGATTTGGTTAATTTAAGGGGATTCATTTCAAACTCTTACTTATTGTAGTTATAATTAAGGTGTAAATAATAGAGATGGAGTGAGTTTATATGATAGATATTCATAATCACTTATTAATCAATGTGGATGACGGACCAAGTTTAGAAGATGAGACTTTAGATTTACTATTACAAGCACATGCACAAGGCATTACAGATATTATCTGTACGCCACATCATCACAGTCCAGCACACATTACACCATCATCCGTCGTATATGAAAAAATATCAGAAGTAAAAAATATTATAGATGACAATAACATCAATATCACCTTACACCCTGGTCAGGAAATTAGAATCAATGATGATATTATTGATGAATTAGAAAGTGGAGAAGCAATTACACTTGCAAATGGAAAGTATGTACTCGTAGAATTTTCTTTTACAGAGTTAAAAGAAGATGTTGAAGCGGTCTTTGAAAAATTGAGAGAACTGAAATTGACACCTATTATTGCCCATCCAGAACGTTGTCAGCCTTTAGTAGAACAACGTCATATTTTAAAGAAACTACTCAGTGACGGAGCCATTGCACAAGTTACAGCTGCATCAGTCTGTGGCGACCTTGGGGAAGAACTTCAAGAAATAGCTTTAGACATGATAGAAAATGGTGACATTCATATCGTGTCAAGCGATGCACATCATGCTGAAGTCAGACCATTTAGGCTAAAGGCAGCCTATGAAATTATTGAGGAACGACTTGGAACTTCATACGTAGAAGATATGAAAAAACAGGCAGAAATAGTATTAATGAGTAAAAAAGTAGAAGTAGACTAAAGCTAGTCTACTTCTACTTTTCCTTTTTCACTTTAAAGTAATTCCCACTATTTTTCTGAGTCTGTTCTTCATGACTCACTTCTCTTAGCTCTGGAATATGCTTAGAACAGTGAATATATGCTTCATCTACAGTGACGACCACCCAGCGTTCAGCTTTACCTTGATGCATGTCTTCCAAACGCCCGACGAGATCTTTATCTTGTAAAATAAATTCGAGTTCACTGTTTTCAACGATTTTTGCACCGCCGTTTATATGTAAGCCCACTTGGTCTTCTAAAAAGTCTATTAACAACAAGCCGATATGCGGGTTTTCACTGATATTACCTAAGGATGCCATGACACCATTGCCTCTATATTCCGGATACATCAATCTATAATCATCAATCACATAGACAAAACCTTTTTGTCCTGATCTAAAAGTTGAATCACAATTTCCATGTCTATCACTTGTAGAGACAAACATAAATTGCTGTTTATTTATAAAATCCTTCATCTGCTCATTAATATAATCAATCATTTGATTATCATAAAAAGCCGTTGCACGTCGTTTTGTACCAAATTTTTCTTGTAACTCACGTTCTCCTTGTGACATATAATTCCCCCTCAATATAAAAACCTTAACATTTTTTAAAGTATTAAAATTTGGGTATAGGTTACAAAGAGGTGAAATAAATGAAAAAAATCATTACGATTCATTTTATTGGTGGCTCAAACATAGAAGTCAATAAGACAGAAGCGGTCGAAACCTTACTTCACCATTTAGAGAGTGAAGAGAGTCAGCGTCAGTTTATTAACCTACCGAATAGAAGTGGCCAAGAGATTTATATTAATTTAAAGCTAGTAACATCTATTGAAGTTAAGAGTATATAAAAGAATATGTAAAAGGAGCGGTGTTCGCCGCTCCTTTTTGTATTGAACAAAATTATGCTTGCTTTTTACTTGAGATCATAACCAGTTCGTTTCTTATTGTTAACATATCTTTAGGTGTGGGATAATTCTCAACACAAATCACCGGTGTTTTATAGATGTTCTCATATGGAAAATTCGTTACAACTAAGTCGTATTTACCACTCGGGCAAATATCTTTGATCTGGGAAATATCATAGCCGATGTGAACGTTGAGTTGTGAATGAAACTCATCTGAAATAATACTCGCTAACATTGTAGCATGTTCGTAGTCATTATTACTCATAAAGAAGACATCATATTTAGGTTTGGTTTTTCTAAGATGAACAAATAAATTTTCCCAGAGTGTCATGAAAGTGTAAATCATGTGATTTAATATATCTTTATCAAAATTTCCATTATCTTCAATAAATTCTTTCACGTAGGATTGTAAGTCATCATAGAAATATGGGAACTCTATTTTAACGTTGTCTAAAAACTGCTGTTTTTTATCGAAAACGAGATAATGTGAGAATGGTTCACTAGAACCAAGGTAAAAAGTAGAGTGAATCCCCATAATCAACTGGTCTTGATTTGGGATTGGAACATTGTATTTTTTAGATAGATTTCTACAGATACTTAGAGCCTTAAAATAAGAGTTAGAAATCTGTTGATTAGAATGTGCATAGTTAATCAATTCATCTGGCGTATAAAGTACATTGTCATTTAAGAATGGTGTGAAAATTTCATAAATCAAATGTCTATCAATTTTAAGCTCTAACGATGTTGAATAATCATCTATATTTAAACCTTCTTCTAAACGATCTATAACTTCGAATTTAGTATTATTTTCTGTTCTATCCAAAGACTTACCCTGCTTATATCGCGTGATCGCAATTGCAGAAATAAATCTCATATGCCTTCTAAAGGAAAAGTCAAAATCTAAGTCTAAGATGTTCAATGTATCGTCGATGAGTTTATGAGACAAATTTCTTGGAACCACTTCTTCAAATGGCCATTCAAAAATACCATATTTCTCTCTGAAAAAAGTATTATAGAAATTACGAATTCCCTTTTCATCACCTTCGATTCTACAAGGATTCGTTTAAAAAGATAAATCAAATTGACTGGTTAAGATATCATCAATCTTGTTGAAATATCTATATAAAGTAGACTGACTGACAAACAAGTGCTCAGACAAGTCATCTACACTCATATCATCATTGAAGAAAAGTAATTCAAGCATTTGGAAAGAGAAATTGTTATTTATGAAATGTCGGGTTAGTGACTCCATCCCTGTATTCTTATGAAAGTTTATTAGTACTCGGTCATGATGTAAATCAACATCTAAAATATTAGATAACTCTCTGAGTTCGTTTAAGTTTTCTCTTAAATTTCTCTCAGATGTGTTGAATTCCTCAGACAAATCAGAGATATTAGCATATTGATTTGACTTATTAAGGAATTTTACAAGTGCTAACTTTCTTTGTTCAGTTTTTGATAACAATCTTCTCATAAGCAATAACTCCTTTACATCAAAACTTTACTATTTTACATTTCTCACTTTTGTTTTTTTATTCCCATTTTCAAGGAAAATATTCATAAACGTTTAAATAACAAGGTTTTCAAAGTTGTATATTTATTTTTACCTGTTATCTATTAAATAGTAAATCTTTATTTTTTATCAATTTTTTGCAGAAATATATATAGATTTAATAAATAAGGGTAGAGAATCAAATTAATAAATGATACTTTGTGAATATTAATTAGCCAAAATATATAAATATTTATAAAAGAAGAAGAAGTCTTAAAAGTGTGATTAATAACCATGAACTTTTTATAAAAATATATGTTAGATTTATCACTTTTAACCATTGGTATAAAAGGGTTCATAGGTGTTTTCCAATTTAAATGTGATTTGCGAAAAAAGGTGGAATGGGTATTACTACACTCCGTTGATAAGATAATTTTAGGCAGAAAAGAATTGTCTTTAAAAGGAGAGTAATGTCTTTGGGTAAAATGAAAAAACGTAAAACAAACCAATTTGTCGACAAACGTGTGAATCGTTATTCTATTCGTAAAATGAAATTCGGTGCAGCATCGGTAATGGTAGGTTCACTCCTATTCCTAGGCTTTAGTGGCGATACTAAAACAGCAGAAACTGATGTAGTAGATGAAAATGCAATAGTAGACGAAATTGGAGGCGTAGATACCTCTAATTCACAAGAAGAAATAGAGCAAGCTGAAGAAAATACTGACGAAATAGAAGCGGTTGAAGAGACTACTCCAGTCGAAGAGACAGAAGAAGTTAATCAAGCAACTGAAGAAGAGAACCGTCAGTTTGAATTAGAACAACAACTACAAAATGAGAAAAATTCTGCCAAATCTCAAATCAATCAATTAGGGTCTTTAGAAGATGGAACACGTTCAAATTTCCTTAATCAAATTGATCAAGCGAATGACTCATCTGCCGTTAGTACGATTGTTAATAATGCCATTGCTGAAAATGATAGATTATATCAGTTAGAACTAGCTGAAGAACAAAGAGCAGCAGAAGAAGCGGCAGCTCAGGAAACTGCAGAAGAAGCGGCTGTAGAGGAAGCTGAATCTGAAGAAGCAACAGAAGAAGTAGTAGAAGAAGAAACAGAATCTGAAGGAACAACCGAAGAAGATGCAGAAGAGGAAGCTGAATCTGAAGAAACAACCGAAGAAGTTGTGGAATAAGAGACTGAATCTGAAGAAACAACCGAAGAAGTTGTGGAAGAAGAGGCTGAATCTGAAGAAACAACCGAAGAAGTTGTGGAAGAAGAAGCAAAATCTGAAGAAACAACCGAAGAAGTTGTGGAAGAAGAAGCGACATCTGAAGAAACAACCGAAGAAGTTGAGAGTCCAGTTGTTAAATCAATTAACAATGAAGTAACTGAAGCATATACTAGTTATGAAACTAAAGAGGACCTTAGTGAGTCTTTAACAAAAGTAGTAGAACAGACGTTTTCAGCTGAGGATACAGAAATTTTCATGAAGACTGTAGATGCTAATCTTGAGGAACTATCTCCTGAAGAATTTACTTATCTACTTTATAAACAACTTTCTGACAATAAAGATGAAAGTACTGTTGTTGCAACACGTGAATTAGATGAAGTAGAAGCTGAAGTAGTAAATGATGAAAATTTAGCATTAACTCAAAAACGCAGCTTTTCTACATTTGCACTTGATGTAAATCTTTTAAATGCAGATGTGAATGCTTTAATTGATGAGAAAACTATTATAAACGTTGATGCGATTGAATCAGGTAAGATTGAATCTGGTGGAGATTTCCAAACAACACCTGGAATTGTCAGTGGTTGGTTAGACGTTGCGACTGATAATTACACTCCCGGAATAAATGGATCACAGACAGCGCTAAATGGTTATAAAGTATACCTACAATGGATTGATAAAGATGGGACAGTGTCACCTGTATACGAATCACAAACACATGATTTAGGTGGTACACGAGCAGGCCAAGGTGGCGATGGAGTTTATGCTTTCGATATTGGTGAAGGTTGGACAGATGCAACTGGAACACTTCATACCCCTGATTTTCAATCAGTTTCTTCTCAGAAATTTAAAATGTGGTTAGCACCAGGCCAAGAATCTGCCAATGGAAATGAATATTTCACATATAGAAAACAACCGGGTAACTCAACTGGATTCTCTGGAGCCGTAGTTCCAACCGGTGAATTTATTTTAGCAGATCATAGTATGCAAAGAACGGCAATTTATGTTTACGAAAAACCAAGTAATGTAACTATGACAACACCTGAAAGCGAATGGAAATATGATGAAGGAGGTCCGGATAGTAATCCATCATATTTACCTGATGGTGTTAATAAAAAAGAACCGTATGCAGTTAGTGGCCAAGTATGGTGGGAAACTTCAACTGCTGGTACGACTTATCCAACATCAAGTGGAGAAGAATTTGTAAATCAAACTCTTGAAGAGGCTAGAGATGGATTTAGAGTGGTAACAAGTGTACTTTCAGCCGAGGGTATAGAAGCATTTTCTACTATTGATAGTAATATTGAGGATGTAAATGAAAGAATTAGAGCTCAACAAGAACTTCTAGCTGGTCATCCTGAATATATTCAACAGACTGTTGTGGCACCGATTGTTGGTGAAAGAGGTCGTTATACAGCACGTTTTGATGAAAGATTTGACTCGAGATATATGTATCAGTATGTAATTGACGAAGATGGAGAAGTGGTACCTGGTTATACTGCTTATACATCACCTGTATTTACAAGTCCAAGGGATTATGCAGATTCAACACCATTTATTTCGGCTAATCGTAGTTATGTATACAACTCTCACTTTGCACTAGTAGCAGACCCATCTGAGTATGAAATAGATATTACAAATTTTGATGCAGTTGATAATATTGCACATCCAGGTGATACGGCAGTCTCTGAAGTTATTTCTATATATTATCCAGGAGAAACCACTGAGATTGTTTGGTTAGATACTTCTGGTGATAGTCCCGTTGAACTCTCACGTACTGCTGTAAATAGTGAAGTAGGAGCAGAAAATGCCGCACAATTTACAGTGCCTACGGATATTACAGAAAGAAAAACTTACACAGTCCAATTAGTTGTTAATGGAAATATTATTGCAGCAGATTCATTCGCAGCAGATTATGTAGCTCCACCACACAATGAAGTGTATGAACCAGTTGCAACGCCTATAGAAAAAGAATATGGCCAACAGACAACTGAAGAAGAAGTCATTTCAGCAGTTACTGTGCCGGACTTCCCTACTGAAGGTGAGCAACCAGTATTTACTGTGAATGATCCAAGTCAAATTCCAGATGGAAATACACCAGGTAACTACACAGTTGATGTGACTGTGACGTATCCAGATGGTACAACTGATGTTGTTCAAGTACCGGTTAATGTAGGCGAAATGCCATGGACACCAATCAATCCAGCACCAACAGTCGATGCGATTGATGATCAAACAGTTAATGAAGGTAATCCGATTGAAACAATTACTATCAACGCTGAAGATGATGGTGATGTGACAGTTGAAGTGTCAGAACTACCTGAAGGTGTAACATTTGACCCAGAAACAAATGAAATTTCTGGTACACCAACTGTAGATGATTGGGAACCAACAGAAGAAGAATGCACTACAACAGTGACAGTTACAGCAACTGACGAAGATGGTGCGACGGTTACTGAAGAGTTCACAATTACTGTTCAAAGAGATACAGATGGCGACGGTGACCCTGATGTAACAGATCCAGACGATGACAACGACGGTTACACGGATGAAGAGGAAGAAGAAGCAGGATCAGATCCGAAAGATCCAGATAGCTTCCCAGCAACGCCAATCAATCCAGCACCAACAGTCGATCCGATTGATGATCAAACAGTTAATGAAGGTAATCCGATTGAAACAATTACTATCAACGCTGAAGATGATGGTGATGTAACAGTAGAAGTATCCGAACTTCCAGAAGGTGTAACATTTAACCCTGAAACAAATGAAATCACTGGTACACCAGTTGTTGATGATTGGGGTCAAACTGAAGAAGAACGCACTACAACAGTTACAGTTACAGTAACTGACGAAGACGGTGCGACAGTTACAGAGGAATTTGTAATCACCGTTCAACGTGATACAGACGGTGACGGAGATCCAGATGTCACAGATCCAGATGATGACAATGATGGTTACACAGATGAAGCGGAAGAAGAAGCTGGTTCAGATCCGAAAGATCCAGATAGTTTCCCAGCAACTCCGATGAATCCAGCACCAACGGTAGATCCGATTGATGATCAAACAGTTAATGAAGGTACACCAATTAATCCAATCGTGATCAATGCTGAAGACGATGGTGATGTTACAGTTGAAGTTTCAGAATTACCTGAAGGTGTGACATTTGACCCAGAAAATAATGAAATTTCAGGAACACCTGAAGTTGATTGGACTGATGACGAAGAAGAACGTAGTTACGAAGTCATCATCACAGCGACTGATGAAGATGGTAATACAACAACAGAAACGGTTATCATCACAGTACAACGTGATACAGATGGTGATGGTGACCCAGATGTCACAGATCCAGATGATGATAATGATGGCTTCACTGATGAGGAAGAAAAAGATGCTGGTACAGATCCTAAAGATCCGAATAGTTATCCAGAGGATGATGACACTGATAACGGCAATCCAGTGATTACACCAATCGATGATCAAGATGTCAACGAAGGTAATCCGATTAATCCAATCGTCATTGAAGTCAGTGAGGATGCGGATATCGAAGTAGATGGTCTTCCTGATGGTGTGACATTTGACCCAGAAACAAACACAATTTCAGGTACTCCTGAAGTTGAATGGACAGATGACGAAGAAGAACGCAGCTATGAAGTTATCATCAATGCGACAGATGAAGATGGTAATACAACAACAGAAACTGTTATCATCACAGTTCAACGTGATACAGATGGTGATGGTGATCCTGATGTGACAGACCCAGATGATGATAACGATGGCTTCACAGATGAAGTAGAAATTGATGCTGGAACTGATCCAAAAGATCCAAACAGCTATCCTGAAAATGAAGTTCGTCCAACAACACCGACAGACGATGATAATAATGATGTTATTGTTGATGATTCAGATGATACGACTGTTGATGCTCCTGTAATCAACCCAGTTGATGTAGATGATCAAACAGTTTCAGATACTGGTACGCCTGGTCATGAAGTGACTGTGACTTTCCCTAACAAAGAGACAGTAACGACGACAGTGAATAACGATGGTACTTGGACAGTAAACATTCCAGGTTCTGTTAATCTTGAAGTCGGTCAAGTTATCACAGCAGTTTCTACTGACGAAAACGATAACGTTTTTCAAACAAGTCAAATCACTGTTACTGATTATGATCAATCTGCAGCTACAACAAATACCGCTGATCAGTCTGGTAATGGTGGCGATGGTAGTAAAGTAGAAAGTCTTCCTGATACAGGTATCGCAAATGATGGTAAGACAGGCATCTTTGCAGCCTTCCTAGCAGCTCTAGGTACAATCTTTGCTTTCAGAAGAAGAAAAGATGAAGAAGAAGAAAAATAAATAAGTAATTAAATGGCTATGAATACTCATTCTCGGTGTTCATAGCCATTTTTAAGTTTTTAATAGATGATTTGTGAAAGAAACACATTCATTTATATTGGTATAATTGAATTATCAAATACAATAAATCTAAGGTGGGTAAAAATGAATATCAATGACTATGCATGGAATGATCACGAACGTCGCTTAAAAGAAGATGATAAGATCAAAATTCCAACACCATACAAGGTATCCATCAAAGATAATCTCGATAAAAGAATCGAACTTGAACAAATTTTAGAAACTTTACCTCAAAGAGAGCTTGCAAGATGGGCTATAGAAAATGCTGAAATATTTATTGAATACATTGATATAGACAATGAGGATTTTAAGTACTCAATTATACAAAGTAGTCGAGAAATTTTATTTAGAAGAATTAATAATGAAGTGAACGATTATCACTTAAGACAGGCCGGATTTTTAGCGAACACTCTTGCTAAAAAATCAGTAAATGATATTAGTAAGTGTTCAGCAAGAGTATTTGCTCAAGCAATTTCGACAGGACATATGCGTGGACATGCGATTGTTTCCTCTGATTATGCAGTGAAGGTAAAGAATTTGATTAGTGATTGTGACGTCAGTTTAAGAGAAAGAGATATACAAATCGAAATTGCTAGTAAATACTTAAAAATTCAAAAATCTTAACAGAATTTAAACAAATATAGTATGTATTTTAAACATTTACATAGTATAATTGAATTATTATTATATATTGGGATTAATCTATAAATGGAGGTGAAACTGATGAAAAATAGAAAGATGAACAAGCATACAAATGTCAATCAAGTAAAACAACGATTCTCTATTCGTAAATATAAAAAGTCTGTGTCATCGGTCATGGTTGGCATGTTCTTAATATTTGGATTCAGTTTCGATACCGATGCCTCTGAGAAAAATAAGGTAGATGAAGTTCAAACTGACGAACGGACAGAGACAGAAAATCAAGATGAGGAAGATCAGACAAATGAAGCCGAACTTGTTGATCAAGAGGAAGCCTTATTAACTGAACAAGAAAATGCAGCGCAACTCATCACAGAATTAGAAAATATTTCAGATGAAAACAAGACATATTTTCTTGGTGAAGTTGAAGTCTCATCTGACATTGAAACAGTACAAATCATTCTTGAAGAAGCCATTATAGAAGATGAGGCAATCTATCAAGAAATATTAAAAGAAGAAGAGGCTAAAAAAGCTGAAGCGGAAAGATTAAAAGCAGAGGAAGCCGCAAAAAAGCAAGCTGAAAAAGAAGCAGCACAAAAAGCTGAAACAGAAGAGGCTGAGCAAGAAGCAAAGGAAATAGCAGAAAAAGAGCAGGCTGAACAAGAGGAAGCTGAGCGTAAGGAAAAAGAAGAAGTTGAGGAAGAAAATCAACAAGATCAAAATCAAAAACAAGATAACGATGAGTCCGAATCTGAAGAAAATATTGAAGAGGATGAAGTAGAAGACGAACAGTCTGAACAGGATACTGATACAGAAAATGATGATAGTGAAAATAGAGATGATGTAGAAGAGAAACCGTCTGAAACTGATAATGCTGAAGAAACTGACGAATCTAAAGAACCGGTTGAAAAACAAGAAGAAGTTGTTGAAGAACAACCAGAACAAAATGAAGTTCTTGAAGAACCTGTAACAGAACCGGTTCAATCAGAAGAGGAAATTGTAGAAAAGGCGCCTAAATATATCGAACCTGAACAACCAGTTGTAGAAAAACAGGTTGAAGAAGAGGTCGAGATTGAAAAACAACCGCCTGTAAACTTCCAAAAAGGCGTGAGCGATGCTTATAAAAAAGCTGATGACAAAGCTCAGTTAGAAAAACATCTCACTAACGTTGTCAACACGACCTTTAAAATGAATGATACAGAAGCCTTTATGAAATCTTTAGATGTGAATTTAGAAGACTTAACACCAGAAGAATTCACATATATGCTTTTGAAATACCTTTCTGAAAACATTGATGCAAAGAGTGTTGTTGTTACGAGAGATGATAGCGATGATGTCATAATTGCCGAAGGTATAAAAGACTTATCAAAAGATTTAGATCAGGCAAAAGATGATAGTAAGAATAATCTCAGTATGATGTTCTATTTAGACAATGAAGAAAGAGCCTCATACCAGCATCAAATTGACCAGGCAATAGATCATAGTCAAATCAGTGCGATTATGATGGTGGCAAATGCATTTAACAATATGAATATGCCGGATTTTGTTGAATATGGGAATCATCCGTCACAAAATACTAAGTCTATCTTGAATAATGATATAGAAGTCTCACCTTCTGTTAAATCTTTATCGCTTAATAATGAAAAAATAAGTGGAATTAAAGAATTAAACTATGTTCCTTTTGAACTGACAAGTGAACGTGTGATTGATGAAGGGACCTATAAGATTCAGGTACAGATAGACGAAAGACTAGCCCAGCATGTAACAGCGATGACTGTCCATCCACATCAATCATTTATTACGAAGCCGTTTAAGCGACTTGTAAATGATAATGGACAACTAACAAATGTATGGCAAATTGACTATGACCGTCTCTTCAGTAGTGAAGAAGATACTTATATGACAGCTAAAAATGGTTTAATTATGTTAGAAGAGAGTATAGAGAGTATTTTAAGTCACTATAATGATTTAGAAAATGATCCATTAACTTATCAAAGTGCAGTGATTAATGAAGATACTGGTAATCTTATAGACTCAACTGTTGAAAGAAATATAATTTAACATTCCAAAAGCCGTGAAATCTTGATAATGAGATTTCACGGCTTTTTTTAAATATCGAAAGATTTTTATTAAAGTACCTTCCCTCGATTTTTGACCTTATATGGTTGTTTACCTAAGACAAATCTAAAGATTTTGTATTGGGCTAATAGAATTCCGATTCCAATACATATACCAAGTATGAATAGGAGAGTAAGGGAAATAAAAATTATGGTTGAACCATCATACGCTTCGGTAAAATCGTATATATAAGGTAAAATCACTGGGTGAAACAGGAATATAAACAAGGAATAGTTTGAGACGGTTGTCACATTGTTTTGCCAGATGTCTGATAGTGATGTTGCAATGTATAACATCAACAAGAACATACTGGCATGTAAGGGAATCAAGCTGTAATGAAAACTCGATACTGTCCAGTGGTCCCCATCTTCAAAAACTATAAATAAAATATAACTTAGAATCACCATAAGTAGAAGAATTGCAACATTGTACTGTAAATTTACTTTGATAGATTCATAATTTAAGCCAATAAAGGCGCCGAAGAAATAAAAGAATATCCACCCTAAGAAAATCGTATTATGACTTAATGGATAATAGGTCATAAAGAAGTTATTAACTGCTTCAATCTCATAATAACTATATAAGAATACCACATTAATTAAGAATGATAATACCAAGGCTATTTTAGAGGATAGAATCCTTACATTTATCTTATAAATAATTATCGTGAAAATCGCAAACTGCATGATGACAAATATAAAGTAACCATGCCAGTTTGCGAGAACCATTGTTGACCACAATTCATTAAGAAAATTAGTATTGTTCTCTAATGACAAACTATAACAGTAAAACATTGCTACTAGGATGTAAGGTACTAACAAATACTTAATTCTTTCTACTAGATAGCCTTTCGGTAAGTCTTTCTTGTAATTCAATGTCGTTAAAAGTACTGACAGTATGATGAAAGCTGGTGTTGCTGTAATAAATATATTTCGAATCCAGTAAAGCGTATCAAGCTGTAATGAGTCTGGTTCTAAGAATATAGTATAACGAGTGAGGATATGCGTTAATATGATCGATAAACATAGCATCACACGTAAGTGATTCAATTCTACTTTCATCTATTCAAAACCCTCCCATTTCATCACCAATGATTCAAAGGCTGATTCGCTCACTAAGACGCGAGGAATGTAGTGTTCAGGACTATCTGGTGTCACTGCTTTTTCCTCTAGACTAAAGCCGTACTGAATATCCAGGTCATTCAAGACATCTGTAACTTTGTCATTCGCTTGACCATATGGGTAAGCAATCATATCTAGTCGACTATTAAAGGTGTCACCTAAGTAGTTGAGACTCTTTAATAAATCTTCATTAATTTCCTTTTGACTTTTAGATAAGATTAATGCTTCATTATCATCAATATGGTGCATTTTATGGGTATGAGATTCAAAATTCCATAAACCGCTATTTTCTAATTCTTTTAGTTCATCTTCACTCAATAGGTTCAAATTGTTAAATGATTCATTACCAACTTCTCCAGTAATGACAAAACCAGTTGCTGGAATATCAAATTCCACTAAAGTCTCATGGGCTTTGTCGTATATTGTTTGGTCCATATCATCAAAACTAATCCAGACACATTTTTCAGGAAAATTTTCCTTGTCATATGCCTCTAAAAACTCCTCTTGAGTAAGGAAATTTGCACCCACACTATCTAACCATTTCATCTGTGAGTGGAAGGCTTCTTTGGAAACACTGTAGGTATTTAATTCTTTCGAATTAGACAAATTCTTTAGTAAAGTGTCGATTAACTTGAAATCACGAACTCTGTGATAGTTAAGAGCCAAGCAACTTTCTTCTTCATAGTTTAATTTCGCAACTTGCTCTGGTTCATCAACAGAATCAGCGTAGGCAATACATGGATAAGCGAATAAGAGAAGTGACACAAATAGTGATGTCGTTTTCTTAAGCACCTTTATTCACCTCATACTTGTTAAATTGATAATTTATGATTAAGTACAATACTGTGATCACAGAGATAATACCGATGACTGAAAAGACATTGATGATATCTGTGAAGTTCACTTTTAACACTGTTAGTACGAGCTGATTGACATATGTCGGCATCGATAGGAATACTGTTATAAATGTATAAAGCACCACTGCAGAGTACAGCCATAAAGCAATGGAACAAATTAACACAAATGTTTCTCTAACAAAATTCAAATTAGATTTTAACGCTTGATGTTTCCTCTGTCTGGACTTGTCCATGTTGAAAACTCTCCTTTCTTTCTATTTAGTGCACGTGGAATTGCGACGATGGTGACAATGGCGTTCATTATCCAATAAAGGACTGGATACCAACTTAAGTAAAGTATCATCCACAAATTTTTCTTTTCATATCTACTGTCGATTAAGAGAGAAATTGTAAATTGAATAATGTTTATAAAGGTTAGAACAAAGGCTGAAAATAGCACGAGGTTCATAGTGTAGGAGTAGAAATAATAATCTAAGAGGTTGGAGGTGAGTAGAGTTCTAAATAGTAAAATAAGGACTGAAAATACCCATACAATTGATAAAATCTGTTCTAAGTATAGAATCCACATTGCGATATTTTTAACCTTAAACATCTTTTTAGTATCACGGAGTAGCACTTCCTGGCCACCTTGTGCCCAGCGAATTCTCTGTTTAAACAATCCGACGATGGATTCCGGTACTAACATCCAACATTTTGCCCTCGGTTCGTACTGAATATCATAGTTTGAAAAGTGAAACTTCCAAGTTACAGCGATGTCTTCTGTGATCATATCTGTATCAAAGTTTCCAATTTCTTGTAAGGCTTTTTTATCAAACAAGGTAAACACACCAGAGACAGTATTAACAAAGCCATTAATCATTTGGGCCCGTTTTATGCTCCCAATAATACTCGCATATTCTACAGTTTGAATTTTTCCGAGTAGTGTAGACTTGTTACGTATTCTCGGATTTCCAGTGACTGCACCTAGATTATTGTATTTCTTAAAATTTTCGATCATGTAATAAGGCGCATCTTCATCAATAAGTGTATCTGCGTCGACCACCATAACATATTGACTATATGACGCATTGACAGCTAGGTTCAGCGCATTTGCCTTTCCTTTGTTCTCAGTTAAATTTATAAAAGTAAAATCGAACTTTTCTTTTAGACTATTGATTTTTTCAGCAGTATCATCCGTGCTTCCATCATTGACGACGACGAGTTCTTTATAGGGGTAACTTAAGTTCCATAAAGTCTCTATTGTTTCAACTATAGTATCAGATTCGTTATAACAAGGGACAAGAAATAAAATACGATCCGACTCACTCACATTCTTATCTGGTGTTTTAGCCAACTTTATCTCTTTAATAAAGAAATAAAATAAAGAACCTATCAACCAGAATAGTGATGTGACAATCGGATAGAATAACATAAGCTCTAACATTTGATTTCTCACCATTCCTTTAAAATATTTGTACATTTTTAATAATAATCATTTAAATATGTGTATAAAAGTGACCATTTTTGAGAAAACGTCTGAAGAAAAATATTAGTAATTTATACATAAAAATTAAGAAAGTGATAATTTTTATACATATAAATTAATGCTTATGAAATATATATAAAAGGATGACAGAAATCACAATATTGTCTCAGTGTAAAAACACTCGATATATAAATAAAAATGTTTACAAAAAAGAATTATTTGGTAATAGTTTAGTAACTGATAGCAATAGTGACGTGGGTTTATAGGTGGTGTCGTTAATGAAAAAGATAGATAGCAAGTTATTTTATTTGAAAGCTTTTTTATCAAAAAATATATTTAACAGACAAGAAATTGCAGAACATTTATATATAACAGAACGCCACCTTAGTCGATTAATTAAGCAATGGGAAAAGGAGGGGTTGATACTATATAAACCTGGTAATGGTAGGGGACATCCATCATCTTTAGAATTCATTGTCGATATAGAAGGAATGTTAATCGATTCATATTTATTAAATATTGAATCAAAGTCATTTGATGATTTAGACGAAATAATGAAACTTCCAATTTCAGAGGCAACGAAGACAGTTCTAACCAATGAGTTAATGCGATATTTATTTTCGACGACAAAGATGAGTAAATCAGAAGTTGAAGATGATAAGTTTATAGATTACTACCGCGACATACCGACATCACTGTTTCGCTCTGAAGATAGAAACTATGCAACCTTAACATTAAAACTCAATGTGTTGAGTCGGCTATATGAAGTTAACGATGAAGGAGAATTAGAATATCAGATTGTCTTACATGATGAATGGGTTGAAAACACATTAATCATTTATTTGAGAAAAGACATCAAATACTATGATGGGACCATTATGGCTGCACAAGCAGTGGTGGATTCATTAAGACAAATATTCTATATAGGTAAGTTCCGTTACTTACGTCAATACGTAGTTTCTATTGATGTTTTAGATACTTTTAAATTTACAATTGAATTTACAACACGGTTAGAGATTATAAGATACTTATTAGGCACTTTAAGCTCTGTTATTTATAAAATAGTTGATGGTAAATTATTAACAAGTGGACCATATTATATCGAATCTATGGACCAACAAAATATTGTGCTTAAAAGTAATCCATATTACTTTGGCCAACATGGTGATGTTCACCATGTTGAATTAACTTCAGACATAGAAAAGTATTCCGAATATCTAAAGAAGAATGAGATGCGTTCAACGTCTACCACAGATAACTCAGTAATTGAGTACATCATTGCGAACCCTAAAAGTAAATTTCTCAAAAATAATGAAAGATTATATGTGATGCATCTCATTTCTGAATTTATGAGACGATATAATTTTCATGATAATGCCACACATCTAAGTAACCATTTCGATAATTTTGTTTACAAATATGATGATAAACCTATACAAATTAAAGGTATGTTAACCATTACCTATCACGAATCAGTCTTACAAGCCCAACAACTTGTATATTTTTTACAACAACACAATGTTGCAGCTGCAGCAGTGCCGAGCACTTCTAAATCCCCAGAAGGAGATTTATATTGGGGTGTGACTTTACAGGAACAACTCTGGTTTGCAAAAATGCTCACGACTGAGTCATTTGGCTCATGGTTTATCGACCAAAAAGAGAGTATAAATCTAATCAAGTCCTATAAAGACAATCACATGAAGATGTGGGTGAAAAGTGAAAGTATCTATGAAAATTGGTTATTAGAACAGGCTTATTTTATTCCTATTAAGCATGTAAAACGTCAGTTAAATCTTCCAAAGCATCTATTGAATTTAAGTTCAAATGCATTATCAATTCTGGATTATAATAAATTTTTAAAAAAGTGAGAGCGAACTATTTGGATAAAAGATTATTAATGTTACAAAGGATGACAGAAAACGGAGTATTCACTTTAGAAGAACTTTCTAATTTTACGGAAGTGTCAGTCCGTCATATGTCTAGACTATTAAAGCTCTGGGTAGATAAGGAATATATTGAAGTAGGTTCACCATTGAATAAAGGTAAAAATTTAAATATTAAAATGAATATCGATGCGGATTCTAAGATTTTAGAGGATTTCATCGACAATAAGGAAAACATGACAGTTGCCGAAATTGAAGAGTATCTTAGTTTACCATGGAAACCGAGAGAAACTCAGATGATACAAAAACTGTTATTAAAAGATATAAAAAGACTGGATGATTCCATTTATAAATCCATCATGATTGATTACATCTATAGAATTCCTAAAGTCTTAAAACCTAACCTAGCAGTAGATTTTTACGAAGTGCATTGCCTGCATCAAATTGTCGATAGCTTATATAAAATAAATGATGAAGGTGACTACGAATACTGTCTGGTTTACTATGATGAATGGAATGGTGAAGAATTAACCATTTACTTAAAGAAGGATATTTATTTTTCTGATGGTCAGGAACTATCTGCAGAAATCGTTAAAAATTCATTAGAAAGACTACAAAATGAAGGACCACATATGGTGTCCTATGCACACATCAAAAATATTACTGTGCATGACAAATATTCTCTGACTTTTACTGTAACAAGATTTAAGGCTCTTATAAAATATCAACTCAGTTTAATAGAATCAGCTATTTTTTATTCTGATGAGAACTGTACACCAATTGGGACTGGACCATATCGCATTACCAAAAAAACAAACAACAGTATCATACTAAAAGTAAATCTTAATAGCTTTAGAGGTATTCCTGATATTAGAAAGGTATATCTTTTAAAAGATCAATCAAACATACAAAAATATTATGAAAGGAACCAAGTAGATACTCATATTATTAATTGTCAAGTGGGTATGAGTATGATTGTATTTAATCCTATTAAATCTAGATTTAATAGAAGGGAAAGAGGTTTTCTAACTGATTTTATTAAATCAGTCATGCACGAAGAAGTGGAAAGTCGGAACTATATTAATGTCTCTTTAGATGAATCAGTAACACCGACACTGACAGATGACATGTTCGTAAATAATAATAAGACAGTGACTATTTTAGTAAATAAAATCCATTCAAAACAGATGGAAATTGTTAAGTCTAGATTAAAAGTAGTTGGAATACACTTAGATTATGTCAGCATTAGTAATGAAGAAGAAATGCACTCTAAGTTGACTGACTATGAGGTGGATCTAACCATTATCAACAAACATATCAGTTTGACAGAACCGATGATTTTAATCTATTTGATGATGCTCAGTAAGTTTAAGGATTGGTATCGTCGAGTAGACCATTTTAAGAACTTTGATTTTAACTCTATTGATGAGAGTGAGGTTAGAGGCATAACGACTTACTTTTTAAACCACTTATTTGAAGAAAATCAACTGTCCTATATCTATAATGTATATCGACAAATTCTTATACCATATGGATTCAAAGCAGCACCAAAACCATGTGACACAATATTATATTACGATACGATAATCACGGATTCAGAGATACAATAAATACCCGTATAATCAGTTTCTAGTTTTTCTAGAAAAAGTATTGTACGGGTATTATAAATTATTGAAAGATATTATTAGATCTTACAGCTCATTGTTATCGTAAAAATCGATTAAGGCTTTTAGGCCAGCTGAAGCATCTATATTTTTTACGCCTTTACTTTCAAGGAATACACCGAAAGCTGAAATGAAGTTTAAAAGATTTTGTTTTTCAGCAACATATCCCATCGTACCAATACGCCAAATTTTACCTGCAACTGCACCAAATGTTCCTGCAATTTCAATTCCGAAACGTTCGAGTAACTCATTACGGAAAACAGCATCCTCAACACCTTCTGGGATGTTAACACAAACAACCATCTGCATTTCATGTTCTTGGTCACCGAATATTTCAAGCCCCATAGCAGTCACTGCTTGCTTCATTGCTTCATGGTGATAGGAATGACGCTTCGCTCTTTGTTCTACACCTTCGGCAAGTGCAAGTTTTAAACCTTCATATAAACCGTAAACATTAACAGTGGCTTCAGTGTGATGGTTAAGGCGTCGGTTAGACCAATAACCTTCTAGTTGTGTTAAGTCTAGGTAGTTACTTGTAATAAAGCTTAATTGATTTTCTTCATCCGATTCTGTACGAATCCCTTTTTCAACACGTTTACGTTTATTAATTTCTTCGCTGAAGCGGTCATTATAAGTAATTGGTGTAATACCTGATGGTACTGATAGACATTTTTGTGAGCCACCGATAACAGCATCAAGTTCCCATTCGTCGACTGGAATATCTTGACCCATATAAGTCGCAACAGCATCCACAACAGTGAAGACACCACGTTCTTTAGCAGCCTTACCTAATTGATCAATCGGTTGTGAGCGACCAGATGATGTTTCACCGTGTATAAGCGCTAAAACTTTAGGCTCAACCTTATCCATTTCTTTAATGATATCTTCTTGAGGGATGACTTCTCCCATCGGTGCTTCAATTGTGTGAACTTCACCGCCAGCACGTTCAACGAGTTCGATTAGTAAATTACCGAAACGGCCGATAACTGGAATGAGAACCTTATCGCCTGGTTCTACAATAGATGAAATCGCTGCTTCTATACCTGCACGACTCGTACCATCGATAGGGTATGACCATTTATTATGTGTTTTAAATGAGTCACGAATTAAATCCATCGTTTCATTCATAATATTTGTAAATTCGGGATCGAATTGGCCAAGTATGGAGTTGCTCATCGCTTGTGAAACACGAGGGTCAACTGCAACAGGTCCTGGGGTCATGATTAATCTTCTGTTTATTTTTAAACTTGACATATTCTATCATCCTTTTTAATTTTTATTTCTATATAGTATAACCGTTATCGTGAGATGGCAAACAATAAATCTAAAATTGTGATAAATTGAACATAACATAAAAGTGAATTTATATATATTGGATAATGTTTTGATTGAGGAGAAACAGTATAATTAAAAGTGATAAAAGAAGTATTAAAGAAAAAAGGGAAAATATTGGAGAACAAACAGCTTTCAAACAATTACTGGATTAAAATTGTTATCGTGTTTACACTCGGTTGGGTCGCAATTTATGCAACACGTACAATTTTAAACCCAATCATGACAAACATCCAAAGTGAGGTTGCAATTACGACTGCACAACTAGGTTTAATTTCAAGTTTATTCTTCCTAGGTTATACAGCTACACAGATTCCATCAGGGTTTTTAAGGGATAAATTCGGCCGTAAGAAAATGATCATCCCAGCATTTATCGGTTTTGGTATTTTAGCAATTTTATCTGGACAAATGTTCACATTCTACATGTTCTTAACAATGTGGTTTATGACAGGGATGTTCCAAGGGGTATTCTATGGACCACAATATGGTCTATCTTCAGAGGCAATACCACAAAAGCGTTTAACAATCGGTTCATCTATTATTAACTCCGGTATGGCGCTTGGTATGTCAGCAGGTTACTGGATTTCTAGTATTACAGTTCAAGAGATGAACCTATCTTGAAGAACACCGTTCTGGATTATGGGTGTTATCGTTATCATCATCGGTATTATTATGTGGATTGTTGTAAAAGAACATCCTCCAGGTTATCAAGCACCAAGTGAAACTACAGGAGAACAAGAGAAACTGAAAGTTTCAGGGCTATTTAAAAATAGAAACTTACTTCTAGCATTTATTACTATATTCTGTTCGATTTACGGTTTCTTCGTAATCTTAACTTGGTTACCATATTACCTTGAAACAGCAAGAGGTATTTCAGGAACTAGCGTAGCGTTTGTATCTTCACTAGTACCTTGGGCATCAATTCCTGGTATGTTACTATTTGGTTGGATATCAGATAAGCTAGGTAAACAAAGACCAGTACTACTCGTAATGGTACCGTTAGCATTTATCTCAACAATTTCTATAGTGCTATTTGATCAAATGTGGGTACTCTATGTCGCTCTAATCTTATACGGTATCGTCGGTAAATTATCAACTAACCCGGTATTGATCGCAGTAGTGGCAAACAACGCACCACGTGTCGGACTGTCAACATCATTTGGTATTTATAACTTTATCGGAATGTCAGCCTCAATATTGGCACCTTACATTACTGGCTTCATTACAGATGTAACTGGTAACTTAGATATGGGATTCTATTTAGCAGGTGGATTACTTCTGATCGCAGTCATAGCAGTATTCTTCATCGATGAATCAGGCTATAAAAGAGTCGTAGATATAGAGAAAGTTAACTAATGTATAGAGAAAAACTGATGCACTGAAACCTTACGGTTTCAGTGCTCTTTTGTTTGGTAGGATGGGAGAGTTGTTATTTGCTGGTGTATTTGGGTTGGGTGATTTCAATGGAATGGGATTGCTCCGCTTCGAAATAAAAACGAAGCTGATGAATGGTACGAGCTCCGCTTAGAAATAGAAATGAAGCACACCTACTCAAATCAACATCCAACCAAAACTCGCATAAGGACCATTTAAAATGGATATTTATTACATATAAGCGCTTACAATGAATATATGATAAGTTAAACTTATTGTTATCATTAAATATTCTATAGATTAATCAGAATATTTGTGATAGATTATTAATGTGTTTTATTTAAGGAGGGGGTATTTGTGAGCGAGTTTAAAGATAAAAATATCGTTCAGAAAAGTTATGATAACTTATGGAGTGAATCCAAAAGAACAAAATCATTACTGAAGTTTTTTAGTGCAAAAGATTTAAGGGACGCGGCAACAGGCGCACCGGTGCCTGAGCCTAATGCAACATCATATACTAAGGTCCAGCTGATTGGACTTCTGCTCGGACCATTATTATTTGTATTAACTCTGTTGTTTTTACAAACTGAAGGCTTAGTTCAGAATGGAATTTTCGTCGTTGCAGCGGCTTTATGGATTGCAACTTGGTGGGTAACGGAAGCAATTCCGATACCAGCTACATCTTTACTACCATTAGTATTATTCCCGATGGGAGGAATAATGACGAATCAGGATACGGCAAGTTTTTATGGGGATGACATTGTATTCTTATTCTTAGGTGGTTTCTTATTAGCAGTTGCAATGGAGAAGTGGAATTTACATACACGTATCGCGCTTTCTATTATTAAAGCAATCGGTACGACAACAGCGACAATTCTTTTAGGCTTTATGATTTCTACAGCGCTGTTATCAATGTTTGTATCGAATACTGCAGCAGTTATGATTATGATTCCTATAGGACTCGCAATTATTAAAGAGGCACACTCTTTATCTACTCCGAGTGTTCAAGAGGATGTTAAAATCTTTGAGAAATCTTTAGTACTTGCGATCGGTTATGCGGGTACGATTGGTGGACTCGGTACTTTAATTGGAACACCGCCACTCATTATATTAGCTGGTCAGATGAAGCAAATCTTTGATGTTGAGATGAACTTTGCCCAGTGGATGCTAGTCGGGGTGCCTGTTGTTATTGTTTTACTGGCTCTAGCATGGGCATACATGAACTTCTTCCAGTTCAAACATGGTATGAATCAATTGCCTGGTGGGAGAAAAATTATTGTTGATGAGCTAGATAAGTTAGGGAAGATCACAAAGGAAGAAAAATGGGTACTTGCAGTATTTATTTTAGCTGCATCACTTTGGGTCCTTAGAGGCTTCTTCTTTGATCAGTTTGCATTCACAGAGCTATTAGGTGATGGCTCAATTGCAATGCTCGCTGCAGTCTTACTATTCATCATCCCTTCTAAGAGACAAAATGGTCGTGTACTCGACTGGGGTGTTGCAAAAGATCTACCATGGGGTGTTCTATTACTCTTCGGTGGTGGTTTAGCACTTGCTGGTTCAATTGTTGAAACTGGTGTCGACCAATGGATCGGTGAAATGCTTTCAGGTGTAGGCGGCATGCCATTGATCTTAATGATTGCAATCGTTGCACTACTTATTTTGTTCTTGACAGAATTCACATCAAACACAGCAACAGCTACGATGATTCTACCAGTTCTAGCTGGTCTAGCTATTGCTTTAGACGTTCACCCATTAGCATTAATGGTACCTGCAGCTATGGCTGCAAACTGTGCCTTTATGTTACCGGTTGGAACACCTCCAAACGCGATTGTCTTTGGTACAGGTAAGGTAACAATTGGTGAAATGATGAAAGCAGGATTTGGTTTAAACATTCTTGCTGCACTTATGATTATTATCGTCGTTTACCTTTGGGTACCGGTTGTTTACGGGATTGATTTACTGGCTTTCCCATTTTAAACAAGTAAATAAGCACTCAAGAATTTTATTCTTGAGTGCTTATTTTTATATTGTCTTATGCGTGTTGTGAATTTTTGCCATCTCTTAGGTAGATTACTAAGAAGAAAAGCAGTGCTGCAACTAATAGTAAAACAGTTCCAATATAGAAACCAATAATTTGTGAACCTGTAGTATCACCGATGAAACCAGTTAACCATGGTGCAACAACTGATGATGCCATACCGAAGAAGTTAAACAAGCCAAGTGCTTTAGCTGTTTTGTGTTCTGGTACAGAATCTGAAACATAAGTAATTAATACAGGGTCGATTGCTAGTTTACCAAATAGTCCGTAAAGGATTAATGCGATGTACAGAATCCATGGTGATGGAGAGTACACTGTCAATCCAATCATGACTGCAGCAATGATTAATAGGGCTAAGATATATTTCAAACGATCTTGTTGTCTTCTGTCTAGAATACGAGCGAAAATTAAAGCGCCCGGAATACCTGCAATAGCAACAAGTGCTGAAACATAACCAACGTCTGATTGTGCGAATCCTTTTTCTGCTACTAGGAATGAAGGTAACCAAGTTACAATCATGTAGTAACCGTAACAAACAGCGAAGTATACGAAGTAAATTGTTAGGTGTTTACTTGAGAATAATGACACACCATCGTCCTCTTTAACAACATTTTTTGTATCTGTTGTTGTTTTTGCAGTTTGATCTTCCATAGCAGCAAGTTGCTTATCACTCTTGATGTTGATGTAAAATACAAATGTTACACCTAAGATGATAAGTGCAGTACCGTAAAGCATCCAGTTCCACTCAACGTTCAAGCCACCAACAAGCACTGATGAACCGATTAGACCGATCACCATACCGACAGCAGAACCAGAGTTGATTACCGCATTAGCAAAAGTTTTCTTTTCTTTAGGTACGTGCTTAGCAGACAAGCTATAAGCCGAACCGTAGTAAGAACCTGTTGCTAGACCTGCAATCAATGAACCGATATATACTTGCGGTAAAGTTGTTGAAGTACCAAGTACAACTGCACCAACCGCGAAACCAATAAATGCTGGAATTAAGACTGTTTTTTGACCGAACTTGTCGACCAAGGCACCTGCAGGAATTTGCATGCCTGTATAAGCAAAGAAATATACAGAAGCAATTAAACCGATTTCTGCATTCGATGCATTACCTAGTGCATCTTGGATCTGTGGGTAAATTGGAGTCAGAATTGTTCTATATATCCAAATAGCAACCCAACCAAAGACTAAGGCAACTATAATTTTCTTATAGTAGCTGGATCCACTCTTTTGAGTTTGTTCCATTTCATACGCCTCCTAAATTTTGTAGATAACTACATTATAAAGGCAAAAAGAAGAAAGACCATTGGTCAGTTTGAACAATGGGCTTTCTTATAATTATTGGATGTGAACAAGTTTTAAGCATCTTGGATATGTTGGGAAATAAACAATGCCAACCTAATATTTAATGAATGAACAGGATCCATGACATTCACTCTTAACATTTCTTCACATTTATTTATACGATATTTAACAGTATTTCGGTGTACGAAAATTTCATTTGAAGTCTTCGTAATATCACACTGATTATCCATGTATATTTGTAGGGTCTTCTTAAGTTCCTTATCCTTGGTGTTCGTTGGAAAGGCAAGATCCCCTAAAGTATTTACTACAAATGGCCTTACCTTATCTGGACTGATGAGTTGTAGTAATTCTTCGAAATTCCTCGGACGATAAACTTCCAAGAACTCTTTGTCACCGCGATTATGACTAATATCATAGGTCTCTTCTGCCTCGACGAATGATGAATGGATTTGGGTGAAGTCGGACACTTCATTTCCTATACCAAACGATAAGGATTCCCTAAAGAATTTCTTATATTCTTTTTGAAGATGGCGACAGTATGCCTGGTAATATTCATGACGTTCTTGTAACAAGATCGCAAAGCGATTGGAGTCACCAAAACCGAATATACTGATATTTGGGTCGAGTGAGACGAGCGCGTTTTGTAGCCATTCAAAAGTGAGTTGATAACGTTCATTTACATATTCTGAGTTTTCTATTTCATCGGTTTTATCGATTCCGCAAATCATGACTTGGTAGTATGACGAATCGATTAAATGATAACGTTCAAAAAATTCTGGATGAGAATTTAAATTAATAGGCGTACCATCTGTTGAATTGATAATAGAGCTAAACAGTAAGTTCACATCCTCTTGTTCTGTCGCTCTAATTTTAGAATCCTTATAAATTGCAAACGACAAGGTATTGATCGCTTGTTCAATTGCCAAATGGCTAAACGGATAAGATATCTTATCCAAATTAGAAACGATTAAATAGTAAGGGAAATACGTGAAGGCAGGCACTTTAAATACTGCAGTTTTCGTATTGAAGTCATTGGTGAAGTCTTCTTGGTTATTCAAATAGACATCATTAAAATATCGTATGCTTTCTTTATATAATTTCTGGTCGTTTTTAAAATTATTACTCATTACATCTACCTTGTAAAAAGGGTTAATTAATATAATCGGCAATCTTAAAAACTGACTGAGTTGGTTGACCATACGCTCAACACTAAACTCCTTGATTAACATTGAGTTCATGCGTTGTTGTACTTCTAAGGCATAATACAATTTTTCAGTTTCATCTTGTGAAATATATGTCGCGATACTATGAGTAGCTTGACCGAGTTTCCAGTTGTTTGGAATTTCAATTAATGGGAAACCGAGATTATTTGCGTAGTCGATTACGCTCTTATCAATCTCATGAATGAAGCGTGATAATTTAATTCCCAGTGCAGCAACAGGTACATCGTTTAAATCTCTAATGAATTTAATCAGTCCATCTGGGTCATTCTTAAAAGTCATTGCTGTCGTTAAGAGGATTGTGTGCTCCGTAGTGTAATCTTTGACATCTGGAGTCTCTGTTATATCGACATTGGTGACGGTTCTCTCGAGATCCGCTTTATGATTAATTACTTTAAAATTACTAAAGCGCTCCAAAGATAAAATTTCCTTAATTGTTACCATCTATTAATCACCTGTATTTTAAAAATAGGTTTTTGTACAAAATGCACAAAAATAAATTATTAACATTATAATTTAGACAATTTATATTTCTCCACTTAATAGTACACTAATAACAAAATAAACGTAAATATATTTGACTAATAGTATGTTTTAGAGCGTGCAACATGGGTATTGCCTAAAGTATGCTATTATCTTGTTTTGCGTTATTATACACCTAGTGTAGGAGGACTTAAAAATGGCTTATGATTTAGTAATTAAGAATGGTTTGGTTATACTTCCTGGCGGTGAACAAGAAGTTGATATCGCTGTTACTGATGGAAAAATCGCTCAAATTGGTACTGATATTGAAATAGGTGACGCTCGCGTTGTTGATGCTAAAGGTTTAGTTGTTTCCCCAGGTATGATTGATGCACATGTTCACATTAGTGAACCAGGTGGAGGCATTCGTGACCACTGGGAAGGCTATGATACAGGTACGCGTGCAGCAGCAAAAGGTGGGGTAACATCATTTATCGAAATGCCTTTAAACCAGATTCCAGCTACAGTCGATCACGATTCAATTCAAGAAAAATTCAAAGCCGGTGACGATAAGTTATCAGTTGATGTATATAGTTATGGCGGTCTAGTACCTTTTAATTTAGACGGCGGCATTCAAGAATTGGATGAAGACGGTGTAGTTGCTTATAAGGCATTTGTTGCAACAGCTGGTGACCGTTCAATCGAAGGAGACTTTATGAATGTTGATGACTACTCTTTATATGAAGGTATGCGTCAGATTGCTAAGACAGGTAAAATTTTATCAATCCATGCTGAAAATGGTCCAATAACAGATAAACTTGGTCAATTAGCACAAGAACGTGGTGAAAAATCACTAGCAGCTTATGTGGATACAAGACCTGTATTTACTGAAGTTGAACCGATTCAAAAGATTATTTTATTTGCTAAAGAAACAGGTTGTCGTGTGCATATCGTACATGTTGCCAATGCTGAAGCAATTGATTTAATCAATGAAGCTGCAAATGAAGGTGTAGATATTACATGTGAAACATGTACGCATTACCTATACTTCTATAAAGAAGAACTTGATGACATCGGACCAGTGGTTAAATGTTCACCACCAATCCGTGAAAAATCACGTTTAGAAGGTATGTGGGAACGCGTCTTTGACGGTAAAGTGATGTTCGTTACGAGTGACCACTCTCCATGTACACCAGATCTTAAAGATACAGATGATGCCTTTAAAGCTTGGGGTGGAATTTCCGGTATCCAAAATAATGTCGATCTTTTATTTGATGAAGCTGTACAAAAACGTGGTATGTCATTGACGCAGTTTGCAGATATCATTGCATCAAATGTCGCAGACCGTTTTGAGCTCAAAGGAAAAGGACGTATTGAAGTCGGTTACGACGCAGATTTCGTATTAATTAAAGGTGATTCACCTTATACTGTAGAAAAAGAAGCATTAGAATATCGCAATAAGATCAGTCCTTATATTGGACGTGAAATTGGTGCGCAAGTTGCCGGTACTATTTTACGTGGTGAAGAAATTTATTCACTAGATCAAGGTGTAAGTAATCTTAAAATTGGACAATTCTATAAATAAATAAAAAGTCAGGGAGGTGCCTCCCTGACTTTTCTTATGTATGCTGGTCATTCATAAAAGTAACTGCTGTTTCATAGAGTTTGATATTGTTTTCATTGACTGTTTGATCAAAATTGTGAGTATTTGTATCGACCTCAACAAATTTTACAACTGGTGCATTTTTATTTAACTTTCGACTGAAGAAAACAGGTACATCAGGATCTCCCTTCCCATGGGCGACAAAGATAGGTGGCAATGCTTTTATATCCTCATTGGTTAATCGGTATTTATCGTTCTCTAAATCGATGCCAAGGGTTTTTGCCCATTCACCAATATGCCTATAGTAAAGATATAAAAGATATCTTGGATCTGGATTTTCTTTGACGGTCACATAGTCACGTATGTTTGGTGTGACAATATCTTCAGTCAGCATTGAAGCTAGGTGCTTTTGATCGTGTGGTAGGTAATTGAAGTCACTATGACTGAAATTAAAGTAACCGTAAAAATTGATGATGCCTTCAATATTAAAATCGCGTGCCATCATTAAGCTTAAGTAACCACCGGCAGAGCGTCCCATAATATATATTTTTTCGTGTTTCAAAGTTGTAGCGAAGTGATATATGTCTTGTAAATCGATGAAAATATCATCGATAGTAGATTCAGGTGCGAGACGATAGTCGGCACAAAGGACTTCGAAGCGTTTACGTAGTATTTCAATATACTCATTAGGGAGGTCTGTGCGTTCACCAAAAACTAAACCACCACCATGTAAGTAGATTAAAGTACCTAAAACATCTCGGCTATTTACAGCAGTACTTTTGTAATAATCGCCTAAAAGCGTATATGAGTCAGCAATCTTAATTGTTACAGTTTCCATAAGCATGTCTCCTTTACATTAATCATTATACAGACTAAGCAATTTTAGTGTATTTGTCTAAAGTGAATAATTTGAATAGACATGATTGTTGAAACTGTCAATGCTAGTTGATGGTACTAATTTTATAATTGTAATTGAAAAATAATGAGTGGAGTGGATTTATAATGGACATTCTTGAAACTTTTGAAAAACTGGACAAACAGTTTACAAGTTATGGCGGTTTAGACCCTCGTGGAATTACACGCCTACTTTATTCAGAAGAATGGCGAAAAGCAGTTGACGCTTTGAAAGAAATCTTTGAAGAAAACGGACTAGAAGTATCAAGTGATGCTGTAGGTAACGTTTCAGGGCGACTAATTGGTTCAGAAAAGCCTGAAGAAACAATTATGTCAGGATCACACATCGATACTGTTGTAGAAGGTGGACACCTTGATGGACAGTTCGGTATTTTAAGTGCATTAATTGCAACACTTTACTTGAAAGAAAAATATGGTCAACCAAAACGTACATTAGAAGTACTATCTATTGCAGAAGAAGAAGGTTCTCGCTTCCCATACACATTCTGGGGTGTTAAAAACTTCTTCAACCTTCAAAACAATGATGACGTAAAAGACATCACTGATGGTGAAGGTGTTAAATTCGTTGATGCAATGAGAGAATCTGGTTTTGACTTTAGAACAGATGATAAGGTTCGTGATGACATCAAGGCCTTTATCGAAGTGCACATTGAACAAGGTCAAATCCTTGAAAAAGAAGAGAAGAAAATCGGTGTTGTTACAGGTATCGTTGGTCAAAAACGTTACACTATCAACCTAAAAGGTGAAGCAAACCATGCGGGAACAACACCTATGGGTTACCGTAAAGATACGGTTGTAGCCTTTACTGAAATCGCACAAGCGCTTGTACAAAAAGCACAAGAGATTGGTGATCCACTTGTTGTAACATTCGGAAGTGTTAAACCAGTTCCTGGTGTTGTTAACGTTGTACCTGGTGAGGTTGAATTCTCAGTTGATACACGTCACATCGATGAAGCGGAATTAAACGATTTTGCGAAAACTGTTGAAGACACAATCAACGAAGTTGCTGACAAGTACGGTATGACTGCGGACATCAACTTATGGATGGAACAATCTCCAGCCTTGATGGATGAAAGTATTGTCAACATGATTCAAGAATCTGCAGACAAAGTTGTCGGTGATTCATATAAAGTAATGCCATCTGGTGCAGGACATGATGCTCAAATATTCTCTAATTACATGCCAACAGGTATGGTGTTCGTACCATCAATCGGTGGGATTTCACACAACGTTGAAGAAGAAACAAAAATCGAAGATTTAGTTAACGGTATTGAAGTACTTGCTGAGACACTTTATAAATTAGCTTATTAATATAAATAGACTTAATTTAAGAGAAAGGGAGATATATAAATGGGTTACTTAAACCATCAACAAGGATATAGAGAAGGCTTATTAGAAACACGTTCAATCGTTAAGAAGGATGATTTTGCAGTATTAACTCCAGACGGACTCGTTAATAACGTTGTTCCTGGGTTTGAAGATTGCGATATGTCAATCTTAGGTTCACCAAGAATGGGTGCACGTTTTGTTGACTACCTAGTTACAGTTAAAAACAATGGTGGTAACAAACAAGGATTCGGCGGAGAAGGTATTCAAACTTTCTTATATGTTGTTTACGGAAACGTGACTGCAACTGCAGATGGACAATCTTATAATCTTTCACAGGGTGGATACATCTATGTGCCACCACACTTAGAACTTACATTTGAAAACAACAACAACGGTGAAGATAGCCGCCTCTTCCTTTACAAGAAGCGCTATCAAGAAGCTAAAGGTGTAGGTAAACCTGAAGTTGTGACAGGTAATGTTAACGATATCGAACAAAAAGCTTACGAAGGTATGGATGAAGTACTTGTACAAGACCTTTTACCAGCAGATATTGCTTATGACATGAACTTCCACATCTTATCATTCAAACCAGGTGCGTCACATGGTTATGTTGAAACACACGTACAAGAACACGGTGCTTATATCTTAAGTGGTCGCGGCATGTACAACCTTGATAACAACTGGATGCCAGTTGATAAAGGTGATTATATCTTCATGGGTGCTTATGCATTACAAGCAACTTATGCAGTCGGCCTAGATGAGCCATTTGCTTACATCTATTCTAAAGATGCAAACAGAGACGTTGAACTATAAAACATTCATATAGAGATAGGAGGTTATGGCATGTCAGAAGAATTAGTCATTTCTAATTCAGAAGAACTGCGTGAACTATTTAAAGCCAAATTTGTCCTTAATGGTATGCCTGAAACATTTGCAGATCGTGCTGCAGATGTTCTGGTTTGGGCAGATGCACGCGGTATTCATTCACACGGCTCAGTTCGTATGCAGTACTACTCAGAGCGCTGTGCAAAAGGTGGTTTTAACCTAGAGCCAGAGCTTAAATTTGAAAAAACTGGTACGTCAACTGGTGTTTACCACGGTGATAACTCTGTCGGTCATTACGTCGCTTTTGAAGCGATGGAAGAAGCAATCAAACTTGCTAAGGAATCTGGTATTGGTGCAGTTGGTGTAAGTGAAATGAGTCACTCTGGTGCGATTGGTTACTTCGTACAACATGCTGCAGAACAAGGCATGGTTGCTCTATCAATGTGTCAATCAGATCCAATGGTTGTACCATTTGGTGGCTCGGATCCTTACTTTGGTACAAACCCAATTGCTTTCGCTGCACCAAGAAAAGATGGACAGTCTCCAATCGTTTTCGACATGGCGACAACCGTTCAAGCTTGGGGTAAAATCCTCGATGCAAGAAGTAAGAATAAGGATATTCCAGATACTTGGGCAGTCGATAAAGACGGTAACCCAACGACGGACCCTTACGCAGTAAACGCACTCTTACCAGTTGCTGGACCTAAAGGTTACGGCTTGATGATGATGGTTGATATCTTATCAGGTAGTCTGATGGGATTAAATCACGGTAAACATGTAACAAGTATGTACAAAGACTTAAGTGAATATCGTCGTCTAGGACAGTTCCATTTAGTCATCAACCCTGATTTCTTCTCAACTAGAGAAGCAATGGAAGAGAAGATGGAAACGATGATTGAAGAGTTACATGCTAACAAACCTGCAACAGGTTTCGATCAAGTGTACTACCCAGGTGAGTTAATGGAAGTTACAAAGGCTGAGTACGAAAAATCAGGTATTCCAATTCCTAAAGACATCATGGAATTCTTAAAATCAAATACACCATACTAAAAGGTGGGATGTAAGAAATGCGTGTTTCAAAAGATGAACTATTTCAACTCATGAAAACTAAATTAGCTAAAGCTGGTCTTACAGAAGAGGCTGCGGATGCTGTCAGCGATGTACTTACTTTCGCTGACCACCGCGGTATCCACTCTCACGGTGCGGTACGTGTAGAATACTACGCTGAACGTATCGCTAAGGGCGGCATAACTAATAACCCAGAATTTAAATTTGAAAAAACAGGACCATCAACTGCATTACTTGACGGAGATAATGGTGTCGGTCACCAAGTTGCTAAACTTGGCATGGACAAAGCCATTGAAATGGCTAAAGAGAATGGTGTAGCTGTCGTTGGAATGACGAACATTTCACACTCAGGTGCACTCGGCTATTTCGTTGAAAAAGCAGCAGAACAAGATATGGTTGCTTTATCAATGTGTCAGTCGGATCCTATGGTTGTACCATTTGGCGGTACTGAACCTTACTTTGGTACAAATCCAATCGCTTTTGCAGCACCGACAAATGATGAACGAATCATCACTTTTGATATGGCGACTACTGTACAGGCATGGGGTAAAGTTTTAGATGCCCGTTCTAAAGGGCAGGATATTCCAGATACTTGGGCAGTAAATGCTAAAGGTGAACCAACAACAAACTCTCGTGATGTTCATGCATTAGTTCCAGTTGCTGGACCTAAAGGTTATGGGCTGATGATGATGGTTGATATTCTTTCTGGTTCCTTACTTGGTTTGCCGCACGGTGTGCATGTCTCAAGTATGTACAAGGACTTGACTGCTGGTCGTCAATTAGGGCAGCTACATATTGTCATTAATCCGGCGTACTTCACAGATGTGACAGCTTTCAAAAAACAATTATCTACAATGCTAGATGAACTAAAAGAGCAGTCACCTGCACCAGGATTCTCTGAAGTTAACTTCCCAGGAGAACGCGGAAAACAACGTGCCGAAAAATATGATGAAGATGGCATTGAAATTGTTGATGATATATATGATTATCTCGTGAGTGACAACATTCACTTTGATCGTTATCACGGTAAAAATAGATTTGCAGAATAAATATTAATGGAGGTTTATGATGTTATATACAATTATTAAGGGAAACACTTATCAAGATTCCATCGTGCTTATGCTTTTAAGTCAAAAACTTAGTGCTATGGAAGGTGTCAACAAAGCATCAGTAATGATGGGGACACCTGCTAACAAAGACATTTTCAAAGGATCTGGTTTAGGTACACCTGAATTAGAAGATGCAAGTGCAAATGACATTGTTATTGTTATCGATACTGACGATGAGTCTAAAGTTGATGAAGTTGACCAAGCAGTTGAAACTGAACTTGCTGGTGGTAGCGGTTCTGACGACAGTCAAAAATCTTCAGAAGCTCATAACTGGAAACGTGCTTTAGAACTTGCAAACAATCCTAACCTTGCATTAATTTCCATCCCTGGTACATACGCTGCGATGGAAGCAGAAAATGCTTTACGTAACGGTCTTCACGTATTCATGTTCTCAGATAACGTACCTAAAGAAGACGAAGTTCGTCTTAAAGAACTCGCTCATGAAAAAGGTCTTTTTGTAATGGGTCCTGACTGTGGTACTGGTATTATCCATAGCGTGCCATTAGCATTTACAAACACTGTTGCACAAGGTGACATTGGTGTTGTTGGTGCATCTGGTACAGGTATCCAAGAAGTAACAACAATCGTTGACCGTATGGGCAAAGGTGTTACAAATGCGATCGGTACTGGTGGACGTGACCTTTCAACAGAAGTTGGTGCGATTACTATGCTAGATAGCATTAAAGCACTTAACCAAGACCCTAAAGTTAAGGTCATTACTGTAATTTCTAAGCCACCAGCTAAAGAAGTACAAGAAAAAGTTGAGAGCGTATTACGTTCAATCGACAAACCAGTTGTTGCTCTATTCTTAGGTGCGAAACCAGAATATCAAGAGGATGCAATTTATCATGCTTATACACTTGAAGAAGCGGCAGTTGCGTCTGTACAACTTTCAAATGGTGAAACAGTTGACTTCAAACCATCTACAATTGAAGGCTTATCTGTAGACTTTGATGCGAACCAAAAAGGAATCAAAGCATACTACTCAGGTGGTACGCTAGCAAGTGAAGCGGCAATGATGATTAGACATTCACTTGGTGAAGAAGAAGTTAAAGATGAAGGATTCACTTATAAATCTACTTCACACGAGGTGATTGACCTAGGTGATGATATGTACACTCAAGGTAAACCTCACCCAATGATCGACCCTGAAAAACGTATTGAAAAATTAGAAACATCTGCTGACAGTGAAGATACAGCTGTTATTATGTTAGACAACGTTATTGGTTATGGTTCTCATGCTGACATGGCTTCTGAACTTGCTCCGACTATTAAACGTATCACTGACAAAGCTAAATCAGAAGAGCGTTCACTTGTAGTACTTGCAACTGTTGTAGGTACTGACAAAGATGCTCAAGGTTACGATAAACAACGTCAAATCTTAGAAGAAGCTGGTGCAGTTCTTTGTGATACTAACGACCAAATGGTTCGTACTGCTATTGAACTTGTTGGTGGTAAAGTTGAACAGCCAATACTTGAAACTAAGAACTTTGACAAAGGTTCAGAAGACTTATCAGTAGATGAAAAAATGATGAGCCTAATTTCAAACAACCCAAGCGTAATCAACATCGGTCTGAAAAGCTTTACAGAAGCTGTTGAAAACAGTGGAGCAGAAGTTGTTCAATTCAACTGGCGCCCAGTTGCTGGTGGAGATGAGAAGCTTATGAAAGTACTTCAATTCTTAAACAATTATGAAGGAGAGAATGTATAATGGCTTACCAAAATATCGAAGAAGCAAATAAAGCAGTCGTTCAAAAAATGATTGGTGCAGCACCTTTCTTAACTGATGTTGTGCCTGCACACACGGTAATCCCAGAATTAAAAGAACACGTTCTTTTACACGCTGGACCACCAATCAAGTATGAAAACATGACTGATCCTATGCAAGGTTCTTGTGTCGGTGCAATCCTTTTTGAAGGATGGGCAAAAGACGAAGCAGGTGCACGTGAATTATTAGAAAATGACAAAATCACTTTCATTCCGTGTCACCATGTAAACGCTGTTGGTCCAATGGGTGGTATCACTTCAATGAACATGCCACTTGTAGTCGTTGTAAACAAAGAACACGGTAACGAAGCATACTGCACAATGAACGAAGGTATCGGTGCGGTACTACGCTTCGGTGCGTTCAACGACCAAGTTATCAGCCGTTTACACTGGATGAAAGATGTCCTAGCTCCAGTTTTATCTAAAGCACTTAAAACTATGGACGAAGGACTTAACGTTAACGTTCTAGTTTCTAAAGCAATTGCAATGGGTGACGAATTCCACCAAAGAAACATTGCAGCTTCATTAGCATTCTTAAAAGAAGTTGCACCAGCAATCACATCATTAGAAGATGTATCTCTAGAAGACAGAGAAGCAGTTATGCAGTTCTTAGCTGATACTGATCAATTCTTCTTAAACATTGCGATGGCTACGGGTAAAGCAATGACAGATGCTGCACGTACAATCGAACACGGAACAATCGTTACAGCAATGTGCCGTAACGGTGAAAACTTCGGTATCCGTATCGCTGGTATGGGTGACGAGTGGTTCACTGCGCCAGTAAACACACCACAAGGTCTATACTTCACTGGTTACTCAGCTGAAGATGCAAACACAGATATCGGTGACTCAGCAATTACTGAAACAATCGGTGTTGGTGGTATGTCAATGATCGCTGCTCCAGCAGTTACACGTTTCGTCGGTTCAGGTGGTTTCAATGACGCACTTGAAACTTCAAACAACATGGCTGAGATCACTCAACAAGAAAACCCTAACTTCATCATTCCTACTTGGGACTTCAAAGGTGCACCAACCGGAATCGATGCACGTAAAGTTGTTGAAAGTGGAATCCTTCCTGTAATCAACACAGGTATTGCACACAAAGTTGCTGGTTTTGGACAAATTGGTGCGGGTACAGTAAACCCTCCAATCGAATGTTTCGAAAAAGCAATCACAGCTTATGCCAAGAAATTAGGTTTTGAAGCTTAATGATATACCAAGCAAGTGCGGTCGGATCGATCGCACTTGACTTATTAAATCAGAACAATCACATGCGTGTGCATAGTATTTTCAACAATGGTTTTAATATTGTTAATGAATCTAACGACTTAATCTTCGTTGGAACGACTAAAAATGGATATTTTCCATTCGGTGTCACAATCGATAAAAACACCATGCATTATGCTAAGGAATTTTTGTCTGTTGGTCATAAAGTCAAGGTGAGCCAACGTGGTATTGACCATAAAGATTTTATGATTATGTTGAATCAGGCTGACTTAGTTAAATATGACAAGGTTGAAGCCGGAGACACTACTGCTATAAAAAAAGTAGTGATCGACTTTGATTTTGAAAAATTTAATGATAGTGATTTTTATCCTGAAAAAATGAGTGAGATATTAGACGCATTGGCTGATGAAAACTCAAGCTTCCCCCTTAAATACTTAGTGGGGAGAGGATCTGGATTAACACCATCTGGTGATGATATGATTACAGGTATTTTATATGTGGATGCACTAGATCCCTTTATCAGTGAAGTGCATAAAAATTCCTTAGCTTCATATCTATCGGAGACGGTGACGACTATAGTCAGTGAAAATTTTATTAAGCTCGCTCTAAAAGGTATATTTTCTTCGAAGATTACCGCACTTGGTGAGAACCCAAGTAAGGAAGCCGTTGAGGCCTTAGTGGCTTTAGGATCTTCTTCTGGCCATGACACACTCTACGGAATCTATATGACATTAAATAGGAGATGAAATAATGGGTAAAAAAGTAGTTTTAGCTTTAGGTGGTAACGCCATCTTACAACCAAAACAAGAAGCAACATTTGAAAACCAATACCAAAACGTAATTAATGCGGCAAACCGTATGGTTGAAATTTCAGAAGCAGGTCACAAAATCGTAGTCACTCACGGTAACGGACCACAAGTCGGAAACATCATCGCTCAAAACGAAGCGGCAAAAGAAGAAATTCCTGCAATGCCAATCTTCGTTAACAACGCTGAATCTCAAGGTATGATCGGTTATATGATGGAATCAGCATTGAAAAACCGTTTAATCCAAGGTGGAGACAATACAAACGTTGTGACTCTACTGACTATGGTAGAAGTAGACAAAGATGATCCAGCATTTGAAAACCCAACAAAACCAGTAGGTGTATTCTTCGACGAAGAAGAAGCTAAACGCTTAACAGAAGAAAAAGGCTACCAAATGGCTGAAGATGCTGGACGCGGATTCCGTCGTGTCGTACCTTCACCAGAACCTAAAGTCATCCACGGTGTGGACGAAATTAAATCTCTTATTGAAACATCAATCGTCGTATCATCAGGCGGTGGGGGTATTCCAATCTACCGTGACGAAAAAGGTCAAATCAACGGTGTTGAAGCCGTTATCGATAAAGACCGTTCTGGCTTAAAACTTTCAGAACAAACTGATGCAGACGTATTCATGATGCTTACAGACGTACCAAACGTCTACATCAACTTCGGTAAAGAAAACGAACAAAAATTAGAAGAAATTACAGTAGCAGAAGCAGAACAATACGTTGCAGAAGGACAATTCCCTGCAGGTTCAATGCTTCCTAAAATTGAAGCTGCAATTGCCTTCGCTAAACACGAAGGTAAAGAAGGTATCATTTGCTCACTAGATGAAGCTGTTCTTGCCCTAGAAGGTAAAGCAGGTACAAGAATTAAACTATAAGATTTTAGTGGATTGCCAACGACCGCTCGGTCGTTGGCTTTTTTTGTGTAGGTATCTGGCTGGTGTTGAGGTGGTGGGTTAATGTATGGCTGTAGCTCCGCTTCGAAGTAAAAACTAAGCTGATGAATGGGTGTAGCTCCGCTTCGAAATAACAACGAAGCTGATGAATGGTTATAGCTCCGCTTCGAAATAAAAACGAAGAGGAGCATCGTTCAAACCCCCAAAACACAACAAAAACCCGACCCTCCTCGGGTCGGCACCAAGCCACAAAATCATTAGAGTAGTTTTTTCTTAGTGTTCTTGTTAATAAGCCAGCGAATAAACAGGGCAAGTGAAATGGCGAGCCCGATGTATCCGAGTATTGGGTAAACGATGTTGACGAGCTCGACGAAACCGACTTTAGAAATTAAGAAGGCTCCAATGAGTGACACAACTAGGAGCATTTTGTACTTGCCTGAGTAGGGCTCGGTGAATCTTGAAAGGAACGGGTACATTAAACCTACGACTGAATTAAATATCAACAGTATGATTATGATGGAGTATACTGTTCCTAACCAGGGTGCCATATTTTCTGCCATTAACATTGCTGGTAATGGGACTTCATTGGCATCTGGCATAATGGAGAGTACACCAACATTAACGAGTACCATTAATAAGAGGGTGATCAGACCGCCATAGATTGCTCCACGTCTTGCGATAGCGTGTTTGGCAGCACCAGCGCCCATAATCGATAAAAAGCTAAACGCGACTGCGAAAGCTAAACCAGCGTATGTGATTGAATCGAACCACCAAAATTTTGACGGTGCACGTGTTGGATCAACATAATTATTAACTTCAGAATAAGGTACTGTTGGATTTAAAATATTATAGGTTGTAATAATAACGACAGCGATGATCAATAGGGGCGTAATACCTCCGATTATATTGACGATCTTGTCGAAATTAAGAAGTAAGGTTCCTGCAGTTATGACGATCAATATTAAGACTCCGATATCAGGTGAGATACCAAATGCTTGATTAAAGGTAGCACCACTACCGGCAATCATTACGACTGCAATTCCATATAAAAAGAAGACTAAAGTGTAGTCGATAATTAATCCCAATCGCCTACCGAATAAAGCTTTAACTGGCCCTTCATGTGACTCTGCATCGAGTCTATGGCCAAGTTTTGCAGCCTGACGGCTGACAAACATTAATATAAATGCAGCCATGATGATACTGACAATACTGATCAATCCATGGCTGGCGAAGAATTGCAGGACTTCTTGTCCTGTTGAAAATCCGGCACCGACAACGATACCGGCATAGGCGAATCCAATTCGCCATGACGCTCTGTTCTTTCCGTTTGACATTCTCACAACTCCTATTATCTTGTTTACATAACTAATATAAACAACTAAGCGACTAATAAACATAGTATAGTTGTAAAAATACATATATATATAAATATCACTCTATAGTTTACGAATATACAAACTATAGAGTGATTTATATTAGTCTTCATCTGAGATTTTTTCAGCTAAATGATAAGCTTTACGTTTTAAGAAGATCCATCTTACAGTTAACATAATTCCAATGGTCAATCCAACGTAACCAAACAATGGATAGATGATATTAACAAGTTCTACGAATCCCACATATGTCGCTAGATAACCAATTACTAACGATGATATCAAGAGTATCTTATATTTCCCAGATTGTGGTTTAGTAAATCGACTTAAGAATGGATATAAGAAACCGACTACTGAGTTAAAGATTAGTAAGATAATAATAATAGAATATGCTGTACCGATCCACGGTGATAGATTATTCGCCATCTGCATTGTCGGTAAGGAAACATCATATGCTGCTGGCATAATAGACAATATACCAAAATTAATCAAGAGCATAATGAAAGTGATTAAGAGTCCACCGTATATTGCGCCGCGTCTTACGATGGATTGACGTGCACTTTCTGAACCCATTATGGATAAAAAACTGAAGGCTGTCGCTAGTGTAAAGCCTGAATAAGTTATTGCATCAAACCACCAGCTACCTGTTGGTGTGTGGCTAGTATCATTATATTGATTCACTTCAGAAAAAGGCACCATAGGGTTAAATATATTGTAGATTGCAATAATAAATAAAGCGATGACTAATACAGGTGTAATAGAACCGATAATTGAGATAATCTTATCGAAATCCATTAGTAAGGTGACGAAGGCAACAATAATTAAGAAAATCGCACCCACTTGCGGGTTGAGGCCAAAACCTTCATTGAAAGTTGCACCACTACCTGCAATCATTACAACGGCTAAACCATAGAGAAAGAATGCAAGGATGATGTCTACGACCTTACCAAGTTTGACACCAAATAAGGTGTTAAGCGGTAGGACGTGTGATTCAGCATTTGTAGAATAACCAAGTTTTGCTGCTTGGCGTCCAATAAACATTACAATGAGTCCTGTTAGTATGACGCCGATAATACTAATTAAGCCATAGCTTGAAAAAAACTGAAGTACTTCTTGGCCAGTTGCAAAACCAGCACCAACAACGATACCAGTATAGGCAAAAGCATACTTCCAAGACGCTCTTCTTAATCCGTTTGACATGATTCCAACTCCAATATAATTTAAAATGTTACTATATTATTACACATATATTATAACAAAATTCAATTATCCGTAGCTGAATTTTACAAAAATAAAATCATTTTATAGTATACTTGTCTACTATAGAAATATTAGGAGGTTTCCTATGTATAAAGGCTTGAACTTTAGCAGTGACTACAAAACATTACCACGTACCTTTTGGGCACCTTATGAACCTGAAGAATGTGAAGCGCCTAAAATGGTCTTATTTAATAAACACCTTGCCAAGCTATTAAAGCTTGAAGATGAGGCTTTAAGTGAAGACGCAGAATTTTTCTCTGGCAATCATCTACCTGAAGAAACAACCCCGATCGCACAAAGCTATATGGGTCACCAATTTGGTGTATTGAATATGTTGGGTGACGGCAGAAATGTCCTCTTAGGTGAACATAATACACCTGAAGGTGAAAAGATGGATATTGTTCTAAAGGGCTCTGGAGCAACCAAGTTCTCTAGAAATGGGGACGGACGAGCACCGATTGATTCAATGCTAAGAGAATATATCATCAGTGAATACATGGCGAATGTTGGTATTTCAACAACACGCGCGCTTGCGGTAGTTGAAACAGGAGAATATTTACAACGTCAGTCCATCGTTAAAAGTGGAATTCTTACTCGGGTCGCAGACTCTCATTTAAGGGTCGGAACTTTTGAGTTTGCTTACCATCAGTCTAGAGATAAGTTGACGACTTTAACTGATTTTGCCATTGAACGTCACTACCCATATTTAAAAGATATTGAAGCACCGAAACGCTACGAGTTGTTCTACGATCATGTGGTAAGAAAACAAGCAGAACTCGTAGCAGAATGGCAAGCAATAGGCTTTATTCATGGTGTGATGAACACTGACAATATGTCGATAGCAGGTGAAACTTTAGATTACGGGCCCTGTGCCTTCTTAGACACTTATAATCCAGATACTTATTTCTCATCTATTGATACAAACGGTCGCTATCGTTATAAAAACCAACCTTCAATTGCCCAGTGGAACTTAAGTAAGCTCGGGGAATCTTTAATTCCAGTATTAGCAGAAGAACAAGAAGAAGCGGTTAAGCTTGCACAAAATGCCTTAAATCATTTCCCACAGTACTACAATAGAAAGTATATTTCTATAATGGGCGAGAAGTTAGGGATATTAGATATGAACCATGAGGATGTTTATGATCAGAGTCTAATTAATGATTTTCTAGAGCTTATGTTTAAACATAAGGCAGATTATACTCGAACGTTTCGTGATTTTTATCTTACAAATTATCATCTTTTACCTATGTTTGACGATAGTGACTTTATTTTATGGTTTGAAAAATATCAGGCTAGAAAGAAGAGTCAAACTGCTAAGAAAGGTGAAATCGAGCTAGTAATGAATAAAAGAAATCCAAGTATGGTACCTAGAAACCATATCGTCCAAGATGCATTAGATCAAGCAATAGAAGGTCATTACGGTGAGGTTAAGCAATTGCTTAAGGCAGTGTCTAAACCTTATAACGACAAAATCGGTGGCAAATATACCGATGCACCTGGTGATGACGACATCGATCCGAATTTTAAAACATATTGCGGAACATAATTTAATAATGAATGAGGAAACTAAATAAATGCAGAGTATTTTAGAAGATTTAATAAATCAGTTTGGCTATTTTGCGATTGTCTTTTTGATTGCCCTAGAAAATATTTTTCCGCCAATTCCATCAGAGGTCATCCTGACCTTTGGTGGCTTTATGACAGCACATACTGAGATGTCGATTTTTGGCGTTATCATTGCCTCGACTGTGGGTTCAGTAGGCGGGGCTATTGTCCTTTACTATCTTGGGAGTATCCTCGGTAAAGAACGGATGAAGCGGATTGTCTTAAGATATGGTAAGTGGCTACGTGTGACAGAAAATGACATTGAAAAATCCTATAATTGGTTTGGTAAGTATGGTGGTTGGACAGTATTTTTCTGTCGTTTCGTTCCACTTATAAGAAGCCTCATTTCAATCCCTGCAGGAATGAGTAAAATGTCTATGCCGCTTTTTATAGTTTTGACAACTATTGGAACGCTGATTTGGAATACCGTTCTTGTCTATCTCGGTGCTTCAGTGGGGGAAAACTGGGAGGATATCGTCAGTGTAATGGATGTTTATTCAAATGTCGCATATGTCATTATAGCTGTAGCAGGTATCGCATTCTTAATCTGGTTCTTTTATTATAGACCGAAAAAAAAAGCGAGAAGTTAAAAAGAGTACACTTGGTTTAATTTAGCCAAGTGTACTTTTTAATTGTCCCTAATTTCATATGCTTTTAGTAATAATGTTACAGTATCGAGAATAGGTGTATGGATTGTACAAGATCCCTTTAGTGTCATTAAAAATCCTTGAATATATTGAAATTCAGTAGGCTTGTCTTGCATGACATCGTAATACATACTTGTGCCCATATGATCTGGATAGCCTAAATACATATTTATTGCCGTGTCGATAAAACCCTCATCAATGATGACACCATCAGGATTACATGTGTTCACAATATCGATTGCTTCTTTTAAGAGTTGTCTGGTAAACATAACAACAGACTGATCTTTAAATATACGAGCAGTATTTTGGCTGAGTGCAGTAACAGTGTTAACACCTGTATTGACGATGAGTTTTTCATATCTTATTCGCTTAAAGTCTTCAGTCTTCTCTATTTGAAGTTCGACTGAAGGTTTCGCTTGAATCATTTCAATGAGTGTATCAAGTGCCTTATATTGTTTGTTTTCAATGAGCAACTTTTTGTTTAAAAAGTGTTCGATGTAATCTTCTTTTTGTTGGCCGCTAATATATACAACAGCTGGCACACCATGTGAAAACATATTGTCATAACCCATACCGTTTAAGGCGAACACAATCTCAGTGTCTTCATGCATGAGCGTCGGGATTTTATCTTGTAAATCTTTTAAGGCAGGGGTCTTTGAGGCAATAAATATTAAATCGAATTTGTCGTCGACTGTGTCAATATCATAAACTGGTATCTTGTGATACTGCACGGTTTCACCAGTTTTTATAGTTAATCCATCACGGTTAGATCTTGCCATTAATTTTAATTCGACATCTAGATTTGATAGCTCGGTGGCGATGATTGATCCGACAGCGCCAGCACCGATTATACCTATTTTCATATGGTCACTCCGTTCTTTGTTTCCGGTGATTATGTGGTAAAATTAAGTATATCTAATTTCAGAAAGTAGGGAAACTATGAAATCGACTGCGGACTTAATCAACATGAAGCACGATGACAAAATTGTCATGGTAACTGCCTATGACTATCCTTCAGCTAAGTCTTGTGAGGCGGCTGGTGTCGATATTATACTCGTTGGAGATTCACTGGGCATGGTAGTGCTTGGTTATGACTCTCCTGTTAAGGTGACCTTGGCTGACATGATTCACCATACTAAGGCGGCACGCCGTGGGGCAAATGACACATATATTATTGCGGACATGCCTTTTGGATCTTATCATGGTGATGTTAATCAAGCGATTAGTAATGGTATAAAGTTATACCAGGAATCGGATGCGAACATGCTTAAATTAGAAGGTGCAGAGCGTGTTGATGTAATTGAAGGATTAATTAAGGCGGGCATACCGGTATGTGGTCACTTAGGTTTAACGCCGCAACATTTCGGTATTACTGGCTTTAAAATGCAGGCTGGAGATACTAAGCAGGCTGAACAATTAATAGAAGATGCAAAGACTTTAGAGTCAATTGGTGTATCAATGATGGTTTTAGAAGCGATTCCGAGCGATCTAGCTAAAAAAGTGACAGAGGCAGTTAGCATACCGACTATTGGTATCGGTGCAGGCGTTGACACAGATGGACAAGTACTTGTCTACCATGATTTACTTCAATATGGATCAGACAGGTTACCGAAGTTTGTGAAAAAATTTGGTAATCTTACAGAACCAGCGGTGTCCGGTTTAAGAGCCTACCGAGATGAAGTGAAAAATGGCACTTTCCCTGATGAAGAAACCACTTATAAGAAACGGGTGTACGAAACGTGAAACACAGTGTAACAATTGACGAAACTAGAGAAATTTTAAGTGAATATAAGAGACAGACTGTTGGTCTTGTTCCGACAATGGGCGCACTACATGAAGGGCACGGAGCCTTAATCCAAGCTGCCAAAGAAGCTTGTGATATCGTTGTCGTCAGTATCTTTTTAAATCCTTTGCAGTTTGGACCAGAAGAAGATTTTGAAAGTTATCCCAAAGATTTAAAAGGGGACTTAGCCTTATGTGAAAACTACGGCGTGGATCTTGTCTTTGCACCAAGTGAAAAGGTGATTTACCCAAGAGAAATGGAATTTAACATAGGTATTAAATCAATGGCAAATATACTCGATGGTGTAAAACGACCGGGTCATTTTGAAGGTGTCGTCACTGTAGTGAGTAAGTTGTTTAATATTATACAACCAGATATGGCGTTTTTCGGTGAGAAGGATCGCCAGCAACTGATGATTATTAAACGTTATGTTCAAGATTTTAATGTGCCAGTTAAAATTCAAGACGTTCCAACAAAAAGAGAAGAGAGTGGGCTTGCAAGAAGTTCAAGAAATGTGAATTTAACAGCAACGGAATATCAAGAAGCACCGAACATTTACCAAGCATTAAAGATGGCGAGTCAGAAAATTAAAGACGGTGAAACCAATGTCGATAAAATTCAATCGCTAATCAAGATTCATATTGAACAATATACGAGTGGAAGCATCGATGATTTAGCAATCTATACAGCAAATGACCTCGGCGAAATAGATGAAATTGACAGTGATGTTATCATATTCATAGCGGTACAATTTTCTAAAGCACGTCTCATCGATAATTTATACGTCAGTATTTAGAGGGGAATAGTTTGAATGAATTGGATACGACGCGCACTTGGATTAGTAATTTTATATTTGGTAGTGGTTTTTATCGTACCAGTCATTCAATCTTATGATTTTAAAAATGGGTTGAACGAAGATTACTTCAGTCATTGGTTTGAAGGCCACTTCATACCCAGTTATGATACGACGAAGATTGAAAAGGTTTATAGTAGTCAAGAAACCAACATTGATTATTCCTTAGGTTCTACAGTAACGACAGAAGGGGAAACTGTTTTAAACTCCGAGTACGAAGGTGATTTTGTGATTAAAAATGAGCCTGGTGCTTTTCACATGTTACTCGTAAGAGACGGAGAATTGACTGGTGGATATACTAATTCACCAAACGTATCACTCGGCAAGATGAGTATAGACAAGATGACTCGAGAAAAGGCTAGAGATACTTACGGTGAACCGGTGGAGTATGTTAGAAAGCAGTGGAAACGCTTGAAAGTAGAAAATGAAGAATATGATGTCTTTGATGTCGGAAATTACTATGTTTACTTCTTTTATGATATTCACGAAAGCTATCAAGCCAATGGTATGCTCGTCTTACATAAGGACGAGATTATTGATATCAGTGAGCTGTATAACCATCCATCAATAGAAGATAATGAACTCATGCACTATTATCTCTTAAATGCTACACGTTATGAATATGGCTATGGCATGTTAGAGAGAAATGCCGAAGTGGATAATGTTGCTTACTATCACAGCTTAGACATGGCGGAACGTAAGTTCTTTGATCATGATAATCCTGATGGAAATGGTCTAAAGGAAAGGTTGGAAAGAGAAAACGTGAGGTATACCTATGCTGGTGAAAATATTGCAACGGGACATACTTCTCCAATATTCGCTCACCACAGTCTGTTAAACTCACCATCTCATAGAGTGAATATTTTAAATGATAAGTTCACATCAGTGGGCATAGGGATTGAGTATGATCAGGAACAAGTGCCTTTCTATACTGAAAACTTTTTACAATAATAAATGATATACAGAAAACACGCAGAATCTTCTCTTTTAAGATTCTGCGTGTTTTTGCTAAATAAACTCTCTAAATAAACCAACTACCTTACCTAAGACACTCACATTATCAAGGAATATTGGTTCCATTGTAGAATTTTCAGGTTGTAAACGGTAGTATCCTTTTTCTTTATAGAAACGTTTAACTGTTGCTTCATCTTCATCAGTCATAGCAACAATTATTTCACCGTTGTGTGCAATGTTTTGCTTGCGTACAATGACTCTGTCACCGTCATGTATACCTGCTTCAATCATGCTATCACCAACAACATTTAATAAGAAGATTTCACTATTATGGTTGGCAGTAAAATGTTCTGGGAGGGGGAAGTATTCTTCAACATTTTCTACAGCAGTTATCGGTAAACCAGCTGTGACCTTACCAAGGACAGGCACGTGAATAACAGGTGATTCATTTACATCTGATTCTTGCACGATTTCAATCGCACGTGGTTTGGTAGGATCACGTTTAATGTAGCCCTTACTTTCTAATTTAGCGAGATGTCCATGTACGGTTGAGCTAGATTGTAAACCGACAGCATTCCCAATCTCTCTAACGCTTGGTGGATACCCCTTATCGTTAACGTTTCTTTTTATGAACTGAAATATATCTTTTTGTCTCTCTGTTAAATCTTTCATCATTTTACCTCCAACCTTATGTTAATTAAATTTTACCATATTGTAAGTACGCTTACAAACATTTGTTCGCAATTATGTTGACTAAGAACAAGTGTTCTGTTATATTGTTAATACAAACATTTGTTCGAAGGAGAGGATGTAAATGACAATTAAAGAACTGAAATCATTGATGGGATTGTTTACCGTGACGTTGAGTCTAGTGCTTTTATATAGTTTTACCAATACGGAACAAGTAGAGGGAGAGAACGTTTATTCTTCTGAAACGAAAGTGAGTACAGAAATTGTAAATGAAATTGATGGCGAACAAAAAGCGAACGCTGTGGTGTCTGAAGAAAGTGAAGTTAGCTTAGATGAAGAACTTGTGAGTGGTGTGGTTCAAACAGGTCTTTTGACAAATCGAATGGCAGAACACCTCATGAATTATGAGGTTTCGAGTGTAAAATAGATATATTGTGAGTTTATTCTCAAAATAAGTGCAGGACCGTTTGGTCTCTGCACTCTTTTTGTGGTAAATTATATGAGAAAGGATGACGCTTATGTTAGATGATGACAAGATTAAACAGCTCAATGCACTTGCAAGAAAGAAAAAGGAAAATAATATTTCTGAATCTGAAATGCGAGAGCTGACTAAATTAAGAAAAGAATATCTATCAAACTTTAGAAATTCTTTTAGAAATCACATTGAAAGTACTAAGGTCATTGATCCAGAGGGTAATGATGTTACGCCTCAAAAGGTCAAAGATATAAAAGCACAAAAAAACAATGATAGTGATAAAGGAGACAAATGATATGTCATTTGATAAGACGGATTTACTCGCAATTAATACCATTAGATCTTTAAGCATTGATGCAATTGAGAAGGCAAATTCAGGTCACCCCGGTTTACCTATGGGTGCGGCACCAATGGCTTATGTGTTATGGCAGAAGCACTTAAACTTCAACCCTAAAAATGTAAATTGGTTCAACAGAGACCGCTTTGTTTTAAGTGCTGGTCATGGTTCAATGTTGATTTACAGCTTATTACACTTATCGGGTATTCTAGAAATGGATGACTTAAAAGAATTCAGACAGTATGAATCTAAAACACCAGGACACCCTGAATTTAAACATACCGAAGGTGTTGAGGTAACGACTGGTCCACTAGGTCAAGGTTTTGCAATGAGTGTCGGTATGGCGATGGCAGAAACTCATTTAGCTGCAACGTTTAACTCTGAAAATAATAATGGACTTGTTGATCACTATACATATGTACTTGCATCTGATGGTGATTTAATGGAAGGGATCTCTCATGAGGCAGCTTCTCTAGCCGGTCACCTAGGCTTAGGTAAATTAATCGTCCTTTATGATTCTAATGATATTTCCTTAGATGGTGATTTAGACAAGAGTTTCTCAGAGAACGTAGCTGAGCGTTTCAAAGCTTACAACTGGGACTATATCCGAGTGAATGACGGTAACGATTTAGATGAAATTGACCGTGCTATTGAACAGGCTAAAACAACAAATCAACCTTCATTAATTGAAGTGAAAACTGTTATTGGGTACGGGGCACCGACGAAGTCTGGTAAGTCAGATTCACACGGGGCGCCACTTGGTGAAGATGAGCGACGTGGTGCATTTGAAGCATACGGCTTAGATCACACACAAACATTCGTCGCTGATGACAGTGTTTACGAACGTTTCCAAGAGACCTTAACTGCTCGAGGTCAGGAAAAAGAAGACGCATGGAATTCATTAGTGGATAACTTTAAGAATGAAAATAGTGATCTTCATCAACAATTTATGGATGCAATTCACCGTAAGCTTCCAGAAGGCTACAGTGATGAACTACCAACTTATGAAGCAGGAAGTAAAAAGGCAACACGTGGTAATTCAGGGGATATGATTCAAGCATTGTCTAAATCAATCCCAACTTTCTTCGGTGGTGCAGCGGACTTAGCAGGTAGTAACAAAACAAATGTTAAGGATGCAACAGACTACTCAAAAGACAATTACGCTGGGCGTAATGTTTGGTTTGGTGTGAGAGAGTTTGCAATGGCGGCTGCCTTAAATGGTATGGCGGCCCACGGTGGCGTTTATCCATACGGCGGTACATTCTTCGTATTTTCTGATTACTTAAAACCAGCGGTACGTTTAAGTGCCTTAATGAAATTACCTGTAACTTATGTATTAACACATGATTCAATTGCTGTAGGGGAAGATGGACCAACCCATGAACCTATCGAACAGTTGGCAGGCTTACGTGCAATTCCAAACTTAAACGTGATTCGTCCAGCTGATGGCAATGAAACACGTGAAGCATGGAAAGTTGCATTGGAATCAGAAGGTACACCAACAGCATTGGTGTTAACACGTCAAGATATCGAAGTGTTAGATGTTTCAAGTGAAGCTGTATCTGAAGGTGTTCAAAAAGGTGGCTATATCGTCTATGATGGTGGAGATGATGCGATTGTCTTTGCCACTGGTAGTGAAGTGGCCTTAGCTGTTAATACGGCGAAACAACTTAAAGAAGAAGGCATGAATATTAAAGTAGCATCTATACCTAATGTTCAAGCATTCTTACAACAAGACGATGCTTATATTGAGTCAGTTCTAAATACGAATATTGAAAATCGTACAGCAGTTGAAATGGCTGCAAGTCATGGTTGGCATAGATTTGTTGGCATCAAAGGAAAACTACTGACGATTGATACTTTTGGTGCGAGTGCACCAGGCGGTGAAGTTGTAGAACGTTACGGATTCACAGTCGATAACTTAGCTCGCATTATCCGTGACAAATAAACATTGAATTTACATGTTTGATATTGTAAACTAAATAGTGGTTTACACGGGAAAGAGGTGAGCATTTTGGCGACTTGGATATGGATACTAATTGTAATTGTAGCCCTCATTGGTGGTTTTGCATTAGGATTTTGGATCTCTAGAAAATACATGATGGATTATTTGGAGAAGAACCCTCCTATTAATGAAGACATGCTCAGAATCATGATGATGCAAATGGGACAAAAACCGTCTCAGAAGAAAATTAATCAGATGTTGAGCATGATGAATAAATCATCTGAACAAGCAAAAAAAGGCACAAAAAAGTAAATTAAAATGAGTTATAGGCTCATGAGTAAAAGAAGCCCTAAAATCTATACGGATTTTATGGCTTCTTTCACTATAATAAATATATTTCTGTGAATTTTACAAATATATTGAAAATTGGTAATAAACATGCATATAATAGATTATCAATCAAAAGGGGGAAAACAGCAATGAATAAGCAAAAATTTTTGACGTTTTTTGTAATCGCTTTCCTGTTAATTTTATCAGCATGTTCGAGTGATGAAAATGTAGATGAAGCAGCAAGCGGTGAAGAAGGGGCTGAAGGTGGAAACACGGGTGATTTAACAGTAGGTACATTAGCGGATGTCGTATCTCTAGATTTACATGGTTCTAACGACTCTGCATCAAGTCAGGTAAGAACAAATATCTATGAAAGATTATTAAATCAAGATGTGAATATGGAATTACAACCAGGACTCGCAACAGAGTACGAGCAAGTTGATGAAACAACATGGAACTTCAAATTACGTGAAGGCACAACATTCCACGGTGGTGAAGATTTCACTGCTGAAGATGTGGCCGCTACGTTTGACAGGGTAAGAGATGAAGCACTTGCTTCACCGGTTTTATTCTTGTATGAAATGATCGATGAGATTGAAGTAGTCAATGATTATGAAATCAATATACATACCACAATTCCATTTGCGCCATTAGCCAGCCACTTAGCGCATAGTACTGCGGGAATTATGCCTAAAGAATTAATCGATAGTGATTATCAAGCAGCCCTAGATGCGGCTGGAAGTGATATGAGTTTAGAAGAGTATTATGAAGCACGTGATAGTGGAAGTGACGCATATGAAGAAATTAAAGGTGACTTAGGCGAGCACTTAGGTACTGTAATTGGTTCTGAACCTAACGGTACTAACCACATGCAATTTGTATCACGTAGTGCAGGTGATTCAGTAACACTTGAGCGCTTTGAAGACTTCCAAGGTGGCGATCGTTACTTTGAAACTGTTGAGTTTAGAGTCATTCCTGAAACTGGTTCTAGAATTGCAGAATTAGAAACAGGTGGTATTCAAATAGCGACAGATATTGATTCTTCAAACGTAGACCGTGTTGAAAATGGATCAGACACAGCTTTAGAAGTTAAAGATTCAGTACGTATGTCATACTTAGGTTTTAATACTGAGAAAGAACCGTTCAATGATCCAAAAGTAAGACAAGCAATTTCATACGCTATTGACCGTGAAGAAATCGTAGCCGGTGTGTATGATGGTATGGGAATTCCTGCGAAAGGACCATTGGCGCCTGATGTATGGGGCTATAATGAAGACCTTGAAGGTGTTGAATTTGATTTAGAAAAAGCAAAAGAACTACTAGCTGAAACAGATGTTGCAGATGGATTCTCAACAACGCTTTGGGTAAATGACGATCAGCAAATTATTGATACAGCTGTTTATATCCAAAACAAACTTTCAGAGCTCAATATCGATGTTCAAGTTGAGCAATTTGAATGGGGTGCATATCTTGAGACCTTAGCAAATGGTGATCACGATATGTTCATCCTAGGATGGACGACGGTTACAGGGGATGCGGACTATGGTCTATATGCCTTGTTCCACTCTAAGAATATTGGTGCTGCAGGGAACCGTTCATTCTATGCAAACGATGAGGTCGATGAATTATTAGACGCCGGTCGTGCTGAGGTTGATGAAGCTGCCCGCCAAGAAGTTTATACTGAAGTCGAAGAAATCTTAGTCGAAGAAGTACCAGCATCATATCTTTTCCATGCTCAATTTGCTGTTGGTTATAATAGCACAGAAGTGAGTGGGGTGGAGATTGATCCGACAGGTCGAATTCACTTTGATAATGTAACCTTTAATTAAAAAGTTTAACAAGACTCTCGATGACCGAACAGGTCGTCGAGAGTTTTTGTTATTGAGAATAGTATACCTATCTAACTCTAGAAAACGTATTCAATGATTAACATAGTATTACTTAGTAGCAAAAAGTAAGTGCCCTGTGTATAATAATTTAGTATTCTAATAATGAGGAGCTTTCTATGAATAATTCACTTAAAGAAAAACGCTCTATTTTAGATTGGATTGAATATGGGGGAAATAAGTTACCGCATCCTGTTACTATATTTTTAATTTTTACATTACTCGTAATTATTATTTCTCATATTGCTTATCTATTTGGAGTCACTGTATCGTATACAGGTGTAAATCCTGAAACTGGAAATCAAGAGGAACTTAATGTCGAAGTCGTTAGTTTACTAACCACTGATGGCATTCGCTATATTTTTACTAGTGTTGTTGAGAACTTTACGACTTTCGTCGCTTTAGGTCCTGTACTTGTGGCTATGTTAGGTGTTGGAGTAGCTGAGAAAAGTGGTTACATAAGTGCCTTAATGACTAATGTTGTAACGAAAGCACCAAAGAAATTTATCACACCAATTGTTGTTTTTATGGGTGTAATGTCCAACGTTGCAGCAAGTGTAGGCTATGTTGTTTTAGTGCCACTTGGAGCAATCATCTTCCTAGGCTTTAGACGTCATCCATTAGCAGGACTTGCAGCGGCCTTTGCAGGTGTTGCGGGGGGTTATTCAGCAAACTTACTCATCGGTACAAATGATCCGCTTTTAGCAGGAATTACAACAGAAGCGGCAGCGATTTTAGATACTTCATATATTGTTGAAGCTACTGATAACTGGTATTTTATGTTTGCATCGACTTTCTTAGTTGTAATTTTAGGTACAATTATTACAGATAAAGTAATTGAACCAAGATTAGGTGCTTATAATTTTGATAAAGATCAAAATAGCCCAGATGATAATCTTACAAGTAGAGAAACTAAAGCATTAAGATGGGCGAATGTAGCTGCAGTGTTAACTATAATCGGGATACTGGCACTCATCGCCTTCCCTAATTCACCTTTACGTGGTGATGACGGCGGCATAATCGGTTCACCGTTCATATCAAGTATCATTTTCATTATGATGTTAGTATTCTTAATACCAGGTTTGGTTTACGGTTTTATTAATAAGAAGATTAGAAACGATAAAGACGCAGTCCAGCTAATGGATTCATCTATTTCGACTATGGCAGGCTTTATTGTCTTGATATTTTTTGCCGCACAGTTTGTTGCACTCTTTACTTATTCGAATTTAGGTACAGTTATTGCTGTTAATGGTGCACAACTTTTAGAAAGTATGGATATTGGTGTGATTCCAGTACTTATTACATTTATCTTGGTATCTGCAATTATTGACATCGTAATCGCTGCAGACTCTGCGAAATGGGCAATTATGGCGCCGATTTTTGTGCCGATGTTTATGCAGCTTGGTATCGCACCGGAAGTGAGTCAAGCAGCATATAGAATTGGAGACTCAACTACGAATGTTGTTTCACCACTCATGCCGTTCTTCCCATTAATTGTCGCTTTCGCACAACGATATGGTAAGAACAACGGTATTGGTACAGTTGTGTCGCTCATGCTTCCATACTCAATTATTTTCTTAATTGCTTGGATTATCTTGTTTGTTGTTTGGTATCTATTTGGTATTCCATTTGGACCAGGAGCAAGCATCTCATATTAAAATTTTTCCCACTTGGTGATTACCAGGTGGGATTTATTGTAGAGTGAACTAGCTGTCCTTCGATAGAAAGACGACGGCACGTATTCTGATTTATATGCCGTCGTCCGGTCCACGACGGCACATATTCTGATTTATATGCTGTCGTCCAGTCCACGACGGCAAGTATTCTGATTTATATGCCGTAGTCCGGTCCACGACGGCACATATTCTGATTTATATGCCGTCGTCCAGTCCACGACGGCACGTATTCTGATTTAGTGTCCTTGACGAAGGTCCACTTTATTAAGATTGGCAGAATACAAAATATCCATCTCAAGTATTATTTCATAATCCGAAATATATGGTAAAATTTGAAGTGATATTAGGGTTAAAAGGGGGATGGTTTTCATGAGAGTGTTCAAGGATTTATGGTGGTTTTTTTCTAGTGAGAAAAAAAGTTATTTGATTGGCTTATTAATGCTGATTTTAGTCGCTTTATTAGAACTGGTACCACCTCAGATTATCGGTCGCTTTATAGATGAGATCACGATGGAGACGCTCACAGTAAATACATTGATCATGTTCGCCGGTATATTGCTGTTAGTTGCAATACTCGCATACATATTTAGATTTTTCTGGCGGGTCATGATTTTTGGTGCGGCAAATAGACTGGGCAAATTGTTAAGAAAGACCTTATTCAAAAAGTATTCTGATATGTCTCCAACATTTTTTGGTAAAAGACGTACGGGTGACCTAATGGCCCATGCAACAAATGATATTAATGCTGTTCAAATGACAGCAGGTCAAGGCATATTAACCATAGCGGACTCAATTATTATGGGCTCTGCAGTCTTAGTCACAATGGCAGTGACAGTGAGTCCTAAATTGACTTTAATTGCTATGATTCCTCTTCCTTTTATGGTCATACTAACGAGTTACTATGGTTCAGTATTAAGCCGTTTATTCAGAGTAGCTCAAGCTGCTTTTTCTTCACTGAACGATAAAAGTCAGGAATCCGTCGCGGGTGTTAAAGTGATTAAAACATTCGGATATGAAAAAGATGACTTAAAAGACTTTGAAGACTTATCTGAAGATGTGGTAAATAAAAACTTAAAAGTTGCAAAAGTAGATGCATTATTTGATCCAACGATTACTTTAATTATTGCAATTTCTTATTTTCTATCCATATTTTTCGGGGCGAGGATGGTAATCAATGAAGAAATTAGCCTCGGACAATTGGTCACTTTTACAACTTACTTAGGTATGATGATTTGGCCGCTATTGGCACTAGGTTGGTTCTTTAATCTAATGGAACGTGGAAAAGCTTCTTACGACAGAATCGAAGAGGTACTTCAAACAAAAAGTGGTATTGGTACGAATTTTACTACGCGTCAGCTGCCTAAGGGCGACATCGTTTTTGATATTGATCAATTTAAGTTCGATGGGTCTGATGACAGTGCTTTAACGGATATATCCTTCACATTAAAGCCGGGTCAAACTTTAGGGATAGTCGGTAGAACGGGGTCTGGTAAGAGTGCGATTATCAGACTTTTACTGAGAGAATATGATACCGAGGCAGATAGTGATATTTCTATTGGTGGCGTCAATATTAAAGACATTGAGATTTCTAGCTTAAGAGAGAAGTTTGGTTATGTGCCACAAGATAATTTCTTATTCTCAACAACCATAAGAAATAATATTGCCTTTACTGATCCAACATTAAGCGATAAGAAGATCCATGAGGCAGCAGATTTAGCGTATATTCACAATGATATTATGGATTTTCACGACGGTTACGCAACCATCGTTGGTGAACGTGGAGTGTCATTGTCGGGAGGTCAGAAACAAAGAATTTCAATTGCGAGAGCACTGATTCAATCACCTGATATTTTAATCCTTGATGATTCCTTATCTGCAGTCGATGCGGAAACTGAAAAGGCGATTTTAGCTAATATTAAGAAGGTAAGAAGTGATAAGACAAATATTATTACTGCCCACCGGATGAGCGCAGTCAGAGATGCAGACTTAATACTTGTCATGGAGGATGGGCACATTGCTGAACGCGGCAATCATGAAACTTTGATGCAGAATAATGGTTGGTATCAAGAAACCTTCCGTGCCCAGTCATTAAAAGAAAGCTTAAATGATGCGCTAAATGACTCTCTAGAAGGGGGCAGAAATTAATGGAAGCACAAACTGAAATCCTCACATTAACACTGAAAGATCAGCTGAGAGTCTTGTTAAGACTACTAAAGTATACACTTCCATTTAAAGGATTAATTGCACTTTGTGTATTAATGCTAGTGACTTCGACAGTCATGGGTGTAATGACACCTTATTTGGTCATGATTTTTATTGATAATTATTTAACATTATCATATTTTCCTGAAGCGGATATAATGTGGCTGATTATTGCCTTTATTATGGTAAACCTCATTGCAATCGTCACAACCTACGCTCAAATCTACTATTTGCAAAAACTGGCCTTAAAAGTTATACAACAACTGAGAATTGATACGTTTGAAAAGGTCGGTAACCTTGGTATGAAGTATTTCGATAAAGTGCCGTCAGGTAGTGTGGTTTCTAGATTAACCAACGATACCCAGGCCATCGTTGATATGTTTACCAATGTACTTGGAACATTCCTAATGGCATTGTTTATGGTCGTTTCATCTTTTGTGATGATGTTTATATTAGATGTAAAGCTCGCATTTATTGCACTAATTTTTATGCCATTAATCATCTTGATTTTACTCGTCTATAGAAAATATTCTGCTAAATATTTCTCGCATGCTAGAGCACTTTTAAGTGATATGAATGCGAAGATTGCAGAATCAATAGAAGGTATGAAGATCATTCAAGTATTTAATCAGGAAGCACGTTTACAACAGGAGTTTGAAGCAATCAATGAATCTCACTATAAATATAATATGCAAAACATAAAGCTCGATGGGCTTCTATTAAGACCAGCCATCGATATGATTTATATTCTATCAATCATTGTCATTTTGACTTATTTTGGTTTTCTAAGTTTTGAAACATCTGTTACAGCTGGTGTAATATTTGCCTTTATTCAGTATATGGAACGCTTTTTTGAACCGATTAATCAGGTGAGTATGAGTTTAAATATTTTCCAGCAGGCACTTGTTGCAGCGAGTAGGGTATTTACCTTAATGGATGATGACAGACTAGAACCCGCTCAAAATAATGAGGGAACAGGACAAATTACTGATGGAGTGGTCGAGTTTAAAAATGTGACATTCTCTTATGATGGTAAGAATGATGTGTTAAAAGATATAACTTTCACCGTTCCAAAAGGGACGACAACTGCACTCGTCGGTCATACGGGCTCTGGTAAAAGTTCGATTATTAATTTAATCATGCGTTTTTATGAATTTAATCAAGGTGAAATTTCAATTGATGGCACATCGATTAAATCATTCGACAAACAAGACATGAAGAATAACATCGGTCTCGTCTTACAAGATCCCTTTATCTTTTACGGGACAGTACGTTCAAATATAGAATTGTATGATAGTCAAATGACTATAGATAAAGTGCAATGGGCAGCAGATTTTGTTAATGCTGATAGTTTCATTAATAAGCTACCGAACCGCTATGATGAAAAGGTCACGGAGAAAGGTACTGACTTTTCTAGTGGGGAACGTCAATTACTGGCCTTTGCACGTACCATGGCTAAGGAACCAAAAATATTAATATTGGATGAAGCAACAGCGAACATTGACTCAACGACAGAAACCGTCATACAAACATCTCTTCAAAAGATGCGCACGGGACGAACGACCTTGGCGATTGCCCACCGACTTTCTACAATTCAAGATGCTGATGAGATACTTGTTTTAAACAAGGGGGAAATAGTTGAAAGAGGCAACCATGATGAACTGGTGAAATTAAATGGTATTTACTTTAAAATGTATCAATTACAAAACAGTCAACAATAATTTGTCATAAATAAGCTCGAATAAGCATTCATCACCCCCTTTAGATTTGATATACTATTTCTGAATGGGGGTATTTTTAATGGGTTCAGAAGTAACATTCTTCCTCGCCTTTGGTGCTGGTGTGCTAAGCTTTGTGTCCCCTTGTGTACTGCCGGTATTTCCTGCATTTGTGTCGTATATTACCGGAATGAGCTATAACGAGGTTGAGAAACAGCAATTCAATGGAAGAGCCATTTTACATACATTGTTTTTCTTAATAGGATTTAGCTTAATCTATATTGCCTTAGGATTTGGAACATCATTTTTAGGTGGATACTTAGTTGAGTACGGAAATCTCATTAGACAAATTGGCGCAATACTTATCGTCGTTTTCGGTCTAGTGATTACCGGCGTCTTAAAGTTTGATTTCCTAATGAAAAACCACAAGGTGGAATTTAAAAATAGACCGTCAGGATTTATCGGGTCTATATTAATTGGTATGGCTTTTGGTGCAGGTTGGACACCATGTAATGGTCCAATTATTGGTGCAATATTCGCCATGAGTGCAACTGAGCCTAACAATGCTTTGATGTTAATGCTCGTTTATTGTGTTGGTTTTGGTATTCCATTCTTTGTCTTAAGTTTCTTTGTATCTAAGACGAGATGGATGCTCAAGTATTCTGGTAAGATTATGAAAATTGGTGGCGTCATCATGATCTTAATGGGAATCTTGTTATATTTTGATGGTCTAACTCAAATTATCATTTGGTTACAGCCATTCTTTGGAGAATTCCAAGGATTCTAAGATGCTAGAATTTTTAAAATCAATTGAAGATACATTGTTCATGATTGCATCGTTAGGTGCAGTCGTGATGGGTATCCTAGTCATTGTCATTCGCCAAAAGGCAAGTAAGACGCCATTGACAATGAAGAAGATACTGATTCCACCTGTTGCAATGTCAACTGGTGCATTAATGTTTGTCTTCCCATACTTTAGATTATCACCACTTCATATCTTTGAGTCAGTTTTAATCGGTCTCTTATTTTCTATTGTTATTATATGGACGACGAAGTATGAAGTTAAGGCTGATGATTTATATGTGAGAACGACAAAAGCTTTTCCAATTATTTTAATGTCATTATTAATTCTAAGAATTGCTTTAAAATATATATTTTCACTGTCCACGACACCAGGAGAAATGGGCGGCATGTTTTTCTTACTTGCCTTTGTAATGATTCTATTGTGGCGGTTATCCATGTTAATGAAATTAATGAAATTCAAAAAACAGCAGTCCCTATGATGAAGTGCTACCCAAAAGTTGAACTTTTAGATTTAGGCTGATTTTAAGGTATGTTTCCTGAATTGCTCAGGCGACATGCCTTTTAATTTTGTCTTGATTCTATACTTATTATAATAGTTAATATACTCATGAATACTTTCTTCCAATGATTTATAAGATTCAAATGATACGCCATAAAACATTTCTTGCTTCAAGATTCCAAAGAAATTTTCCATAGCTGCATTGTCTAAACAGTTTCCTTTTCTAGACATACTCATAGTGGCACCAAAGGTTTCCAGAAGATGTCTCCAACTTCTATGTTGATATTGATAGCCTTGATCAGAGTGAACGACCAATTGATTCAATTGAGATTGATGTGTATTTAAAGCCTTATGCAGCGGGGCTGTCGCGATGTCTAATGTGGGTGAGTGACTCATTTTATAAGCAATAATTTCAGAGTTGTAACAGTCCATGATTGTAGAAAGGTAGAGTTTTCGTCCTTCGATGGGTAGTGCAAACTCTGTGACATCTGTTACCCATAGTTGATTTAACTGATTAGATTGAAAGTGACGGTTTACATGATTCGGTGCGACTTTTCCAATATTGCCTTTGTATGAGCTATATTTCTGTCTAGATTTATTTCTGAACTTCTGACATAAAAGATTGTGTAATCTCATAATGCGCAGTAAACGTTTATGATTCACGCGTATCCCTTCCGACTGCTCTAACTCTATTTGAATTCTTCTATAGCCATATCGCCCTTTATGCTTGAATACAATTGACTTCACCTTGTCTACCAGCCATTGATCTTGACGTGCCTTATCATCCATATGCTTAATCCAGTAGTAATACACAGACTTCGGGAGCTGCATTACTGCCAAAATTTCTTTCAGGGCATAATCGGTTTCTTGCCTTACTTCGATCGCTATCTTTACTTGTTGTCTGTTGGATCTTTCGGTAAGGCGTTTAGCTTTTTTAAAATAATATTCTCCAATTCTGCCCTTCTAAGCTGTGCTCTGAGACGTTCAAGCTCTTCTCGCTCTGTTTCATTCAGTGGTTGATTCCGATTGACATGCGTATCATTGTTCTTATCATCTTTCACCATATATTTTCTCGGTCTCCCTAAGTTACTGTCTAAAGCCGTTGGCCCGCCTTCAAGTAGTTTTCTCTGCCAATTGGCGATTATTGAGTTAGACTTGATTCCAAAATGGATCGCTGTTTCTCTATAAGACAGTTGATTTTCTTGTCTATATTGTAAAACAGTACGCTTAAATTCACCAGAGTAGTGTGTATGTGTCATGGATTTAGCTAAGCCCTCGTCACCTAATTGATTATATTGAGTGACCCATTCTTTAACTAATGAATGATGAATACTATGTTTTTTACCCAAATATTTATATCCACCTTCACCATCTAAATAATCTCTAACGACTTTCATTTTAAAATCAAAATTATGTTTATTATTTTTCATACAAAAACTCCCCTTAAGTTGGATATTAAGTACAACTTAAGGGGAGCATGTCATGAGGGTCTGCTGTTAATTTTTTCTGTCTGTTCGAATATAGAGAACTTCTGTTTCTCATCATCTGCATATTCAAAGAGATCTAAGTACGGTGTGTAATCTATATCAAGTTGCTTTAATTTTTTCTTCATGAACTTATGGTCTTTTTTAGGTGTTGCAATAATATAACCCTTCATGATCTGATCGAGTTCTATTGTTTTAACTTTCTCATCTAGTGCAATCTTAGAAATCCTACCGGCAATTCTTTCTTTAGCGACATCTCTAAAGAGCTCTGGAACTGGACTGACTAATTCATTCAACAAGGCTTTAGCATCTTCATTCCATAAGGGAAGCGCCTGTTCAATATAATAGTCTTGCCAGTCTAATTCTGAGTAGCCGTCACCTTTTGGCATTCTGCGAAGAAACTTTCGGAACATGAAAAATCCACCAATGGTCATTAAGCCCAACATGATAAAGGTCCAGATTGCGATTAGAATCATAAAAACATCAAATGACATCTTCTTCACCTCTCACTTATCTCACATTATACCGTCTTTAAAATCTTTTTGTCCATTTAATAATTTGTGACGATATATAGAGTGAAGGGAGGTGAAGACATGATAAAGAACATGAGCCTTAAAATGTTTCATTTTGTCACAGATGAGTCGGGTAAAGATGTGACAAAATCAAGAAGTTTGAACAACCTGAACACTGATGGTACAGATGCGAATTTGAATGCCTTAGCTGCAGTCTATGAAAGTTTAACAGGAGAATCTTATTACAACATTGAAAAAGTTATCACACATGTAGTCTAAAAAATAAAAAGGAGAAATTAAAATGACTGAAAAATTAGTATTAGTATTTACCACTAACGAAGACAAACGTTTTACATTAACGATTAATAACCCTAAAGAAGGTATTACGGCTGCAGAGGTTGAAGCTGAGGCACAAAAGATTATTGATGAAGATATCCTACGTCCAAATCAAGGCATTCCAGTTTCTCTATATTCAGCTAAAATTGTAAACACTGCAACAACAGTCCTTAAATAATGGATTGGTTACCATTCGTCAGTGATTTGGGCTTCCCTGCGGTCATTACATTCTTTTTACTCCACAGAGTGGAAAACAAATTGGATGATTTAATTATTACGATTCAAAGTCTCAAATAAACGACGCCACATTCAATAATATATTGAGTGTGGTTTTTTATATATCTTCATATCGTTTAAACATATAAATATGTATAATGACTGTAAGAGGTGACCATCATGCGAATATTACATACTGGGGACTGGCATATCGGTAGAAAAATGAATGGTTTAGATTTAATAGATGACCAGCGTTATATATTAGACCAACTACAAGAAGCGATCGAAGACAATCAAATTGATACTGTTGTCGTTGCTGGTGATATATTTGATCGTGTAAACCCTTCACAAAGCGCTTTAAAGCTAGCTAACGATACGCTATATAAAATAAATATAGAACTCGGCAAAAATCTTATCGTTATATCAGGAAATCATGACAGCCGTGAAAGAATCAATTACGGTAGTGAGTGGTTTAAAGCAACTGATTTTTATATAAATACAGACCTTTCTAAGGTTGCTGAGCCTGTGACAATTGACGATGTTGATTTTTATCTTGTACCGCATGTTGAAGTGCTAGAAGCACGAGTGTATTTTAATGATGATACGATCCAAACTCATCAAGATGCATATGAAAATATCGTAAAAGAAATTAATAAACATATGAATAAAGAACAGACAAATGTTTTAGTTGGCCATTTATATCTAAATGGAAGTATAGAAAGTGACTCTGAGAGACCTTTATCTATGGGGCTGAGTGAGGCAGTGAGTGCGGATGTCTTTAGTGATTTTAACTACACCTTACTCGGTCACTTACACCATCCTTTTGCAGTGGATCATGGGACTGCATTTTATAGTGGGTCTTTACTGAAGTACTCATTTTCTGAAACGAATCAGCCGAAGGGCTATAGAATTATTGACACTAAGAAAAAAGAAGTGACCTTCGCACCCATAAAACCGCTACATGAAGTGAAGGTTTACAGTGGAGATTATGAGGATTTAATCAAGCAAAAAGTGACTTTCGACGATGACCAAGCCTATTTTAAGTTTGAGCTATCCAATATGTCTTATGTCAATGAGCCGATGAGTAAAATTAAGCTACTATATCCGAACACTTTAGAGTTAAAACCATTAATTGAAGACGTGGCAAGTGACCTTGAAGCGGTGGATATTTCTACAACTTCTGATATTGAAATTTATGAATCATTTATAGAACACACATTAGACCGAACAATGACTGACTTTGATAAGGACATGTTCGATCAACACTTTGCAGGTGAAGACAATGAAACTGAGTAAATTATCAATGAAATATTTCGGCCCTTTTGAAAAAGAAGTTGTCGATTTTCATAGTCTAAACGATAGGTTGTTTTTAATCAGCGGACGAACAGGTTCTGGTAAAACGATGATCTTTGATGCGATTGTTACGGCCCTCTATGGTTCAGCATCAACGACAGGTCGGGATGAGGAATCTCTAAGAAGCCAATTCGCACCAGACGATGCGCCGTGTGAAGTAAGTCTGAAATTTGAAGTTAAAGACCGCGCCTATACAGTAGAGCGTGTCCTTAAGTATCAAAAACCAGGTAACAAATCAGCCACACCACCGAAGGCTGTCTTATATGATGACCAAGGGCAAATCATCGCATCATCCTTAACTGATGTGAGGGATGCAATCGAAGATATTGTAAAATTAACAAAAGCTCAGTTTAGAAAAATCTTAATTTTACCTCAAGGTGAATTTAAGGAACTACTGGTCTCAACAAGTCAGGAAAAACAAGACATATTAAGAACACTCTTTCAAACAGAACGCTTCTTAGATTTTGAGAATTATCTTAGAGATGAGTTAAAGGAACGCTCGAGTGCAGCAGCCCACCTTGATACTCGAATTTCTGAGCTGATTAAATATATAAACACTGAAGAAATTGATATTGATGAGGTCACTGAATTTCCGAATTACGATATGGTTGTGGACTATGTCGACGGGGTCATCTATTCATACGATAAAAAACTCGAAGAATTAAGAACACTCGGTACTAAAAGAAAAGAAGAGGCAGATGAGCTATCAAGACGTCTGCAAGAAAAAATTAAACATAATGAACAAATTGACCGTCTAAACAATTATAAAGGACAATTGACTACTTTAGTTGAACAGTCGGACTTTATCGAAAAAAATCGTCAGACAGTTAAACAGTTTGATGAGACGTCTAAAATCAAATATGAACTATTAAGAAAAAAAGAGCTTGAGACAGCGATAAGTGAAAATAAGGAAGCATTGAATGAAGCGGTTAGTGTTCAGGCGAATATTACGGATACATTGAATACTAAGACTGAGGCGCTTGAAAGTATAGAACGAGAAAGACCTGAAATTAATGATAGAGAAAAGGTCTATTATAAGCACGAAAGGTTTTTAACTGATGCCTACCGAAACCTAAACGATGTTATAGAGCGGTTGACTAAAGATGTTCAGGCAAGAAACGAAGAGATTAAAATTCATCAAGAGAAGATTAGTAAGAAAAATGATGTGATAGAACAGATTAGCTATAAAGAAGCTGACTTGTTTGAAGCTAGGAGTTTGTTGACTGACAATGGTCATAAACTTGAAGCTATAGAGAATAAGGTGAGTCAGGCTGAAAAATCTGAAGCCTTGGTTAAAGAGAGGCAAGATATTGAGACTAAACTAAGTGATAATAATAAGGAAATTGAGGAGCGTAAAAATGAGCTCGCAAGTTTTTCAGCTAAGCTTGAAAATTATGATGAAGACACCTTGTCTGTCATCAATCACTTGGTTAGTCACTTAGAAGTTGGATTGACTTGTCCAGTCTGTGAGCAGACAGTCATCGAGTTGCCTGAGCACGGTGAGTTCACTCAGCAGCATAAGGAAGAGTTTAATGCACTCAGCGAACGCTTAAAGGCGATAGAAAAAGAGAATCAGTCTTTCGTTAATCGTCTCGATGTCATTGAAGAATTATTAAATTCAAGTGAATACCATGATTCGAGTGTGTTTAAAGAAGAAAGAGATAAATTAAGTGCTTACAAAGAGAAGTTAGTCAATCAAGTGGAAACGATTGAAGAGAAACTTAAGGAGAAGGAAGCCTTAAGTCAAGAAGTTGCCGGCTTAAAAGAAGAGGAAGATCAATTGACAAAATCTCTTTCTCAAAAAGAAGCTGACTTAAAAAATGAACAAAATAAGAAAGCTGAATTCACTGAAGTCACGGGTTTTGAAGACTATGAATCCTTTAAAAATCATATGGATAGTGAGTATGAAACGCTAAATGCCTATCAGAAAAATTACTCTGAGATGAAGGATGAGGTCAACCAGCTTTCTTCAAGTTTAAAATTAGCTAAGTCTAAGATTGAATCATATGAACAAGAGAAAGTGAAGTACCAAATCGAACAAGATAAACTATCCACCACTATTAATAATTTCCTAACCTCAAGTGATTTTAACGAAGAAGAGGAATTATACGACCTTGTTCATAATCCAAATATTGAAGATAAAAGGCGAGAGGTCAAGCAGTTTGACGATCAGAAAATGACCTTACAAGCCTACATCAAAGAAGTTGAAAGCGTACTGACAAGTAAGGATTCTATCAACATTGAAGGAGATCAGGCTGCCTTAAAAGAAGCGGATGATTCCTTAAGTCGGGCAAGAGAATTTTATGCAGAAGTCAGGACCAAGCGTCAGCAAAACGAAGATATTAAAGTGAAACTGTCTCACTTAATCAATGAACATCGTCAATCTTATGAGTTCTATATGAAATTAGTAGAACTGACAGAAGCAATTCAAGGAAAAAAAGGCCAGAAGGTGTCATTAGAGCGTTATGTCTTAATTTATTACCTAGATCGTATTTTAGATATTGCCAATATTCGTTTACTGAAGATGACCAATCATCGTTATAAATTACAAAGAAGTACGAAGCGGACGAATCGTTATAGTGGCCTAGATATTGAAGTATTCGATTATTACAATAACCAAGAACGTAATATAAACACACTTTCTGGTGGAGAAACCTTCCAAGCCTCTCTTGTTCTTGCACTTGCTCTAAACGAAGCACTCCAACAAGAGTCTGGTGGTATTCAACTGGACACTATGCTCATTGATGAAGGCTTTGGTACTTTAGACCAGGAAACTTTAGAGGTTGCGATAACAACATTAATAGACCTCCAAACGTCAGGCAAAACAATCGGTATTATTTCACATGTTGAAGAACTTAAAGATAGAATGGAGAACATTTTAACGGTCAGTCCGGAAAATGGGAAGAGTACAGTATCTATCACAAGCTTATAGTCAATGAAAAGTCATAAATATAGTAAAATTGACCCTCTTGTATTCTAGAATTCTGATAAAATTAATTTAGATATGAAACTGAGGAGGGAGTCACTTGAAAAAGTGGTTACTAGTCATCTTACCGGTCTTATTAATCTTATCGGCTTGTAGTTCAGGTGCGATTGAACCAATGAGCCGCTATGGCGATGAAATTCAGGATTTTGAAGTGACGAATCAGGACGATGAGACCTTCACACGTGAAGACATGGATGGAAAAGTTTGGCTGATGAATTTTATGTTCACAAACTGTGCTACAGTATGTCCGCCGATGACTCAAAATATGACAGATGTAACAAATGCACTTGAAGAAAAAGGCATTGAAGACTATGGAGTAATGAGCTTTACGGTAGATCCTGAAACCGATCAACCTGATGTATTAACAGAGTATTCGAGCTGGTACGATATACCAGAAAGTACAGAATGGCAATTTTTAACGGATTATGATTACGACTTCATCAGAGGTTTTGCTGAAGATAACTTTAAGACTATCGTTGCACCACCACCAGAAGGTAGTAACCAAGTTACACACGGTACATCATTTTACTTAATCGATGAAGATGGAACGATACTTAAAGACTACGCTGGTGTTGATTCTGGAGATAATCAATTCCCATTAGAAGAAATTGTTTCAGATGTTGAAAAATTAGTTGACTACAACAGTGAAAATTAAAATCTGTAAAGATAAAGAGTGGCTAGGTTCATTAAGAATCTAGCCACTCTTTTCTTAAATATTAAACTAAGTTATCACATTGTCCTGTTTCTATGACTTCATAGAAGTTTTTAAAGCTAGTTTCAATCATATTAGATAGGGCTTCGTCAGTGTTTGAACCGATATGTGGTGTGACGAGTACTCTAGGGAAGAGTGCAAGTAAATCCTCAACGCTTTTATCAGGAAGCGGATTTTCATCAGTGAATTTCTTAAAGAAGACATCTTGTTCATTTGGCATAACATCTGTTCCGAACCCACGAAGTGCACCATTTTTAATTGCTTTTATAATCGCTTCATTATCCTGGAGTTCCCCGCGTGCTGTATTAATTAAGATTGCATCGTCTTTCATCTGACTGATGAAATCTTCATTAATCATACCATCATTTTCATTTGGAATATGTGGAATGTGCATACTGACGATATCGCTATTTTTAAGCAATTCTTCAGCTGAAACAAATTCGACGACTTCTTTTGCTGCTTCACTAGGATATAGATCAAAACCGAAGACTTTAGCCCCTAAGCCCTTGAATAATTTTGCTTCTGTTAGACCTATTTTTCCAGTTCCATATACGCCAACTGTACAGTTTCTAATTTCTCTACTAAACATTTCTGGTGCGACTCTTAAGTCTTTTTCTTTGGTACGATCTAGTGTGAACGGAAGATTTCTAAGTAAATTCATCGCTAACATAACAGCAAGTTCTGCAATAGCATTAGGTGAATATCTCGGTACTCTTGCGACCTTGATATCTAAGTCTCTTGCAGCATCTAAATCTATGTGAGAGTACCCAACGGTTCTTGTAAAAACATAGTTGATGCCTGCTTCTTTCATATATTCTAGGGCTTCACGGTCCCCTTTACAATTCGCTCTTAGGAGTACAGCATCCTGTCCCTTTACTGATTCTAAGTTATCATCCGTTAGTAATCCCTCGACTAAAGTTAAGTCGAAATTATATTTATTTAATTGCTTAAAATATTCAACTTCATTCGGCCTAACACCGTATGCGATTAGTTTTATCATTATATAAATTCCTTTCTAATTTTAGATTTTAAAATATGCCTAAGTTACCAATGATGTTTAATACCACTAACCAAGTTGGTATCATTATAACTGCTGCTAGTGTTGATAAAAGTGAAGCATTAGATGCGAGTATTGCTTCTTTGTCAAAGTTAATTGCATAGGCGACTGCTACTGTAGCAGCAGGAGTTGCCATCATAACAATCATTGTTGTGACTGCATCAATATCGAATACTAAAATGCCAGTTAGTGTTGTTAAAAAGAATACTGCTAAGTTTATGGCAGGCACTGCAATTGTTTTAACACCTGCGTAGTACCAAGAAGCTTTAGATTTTGCAGCTTGTGAAATATTAATTTCAGCTAAAGTTGCCCCGATTGATAACCACGCGAGTGGTGATGCGAGACGTGCTAAGTATTCCATTGGTGCATACAACCAAGGTAGTGTTTGATCAATTCTTAAGAATGCAACTTCCCTTGCAGCCTCAGTTTCAGTTGCTGCAACTGTAACTTGTGGTAAGTAGTCTTGTAAAAGCCAGATTGCAAGACCTAAGAATGTTGCAATAACAATTGGGTTTAAGAACATTGTTTTTAAGTTTCTAAGCTCCATTTTTAAGCCGCTCATACGGATATATGCATAAGAATATAGGAAAATACGGTATCCAATGTTAAAGATATTTGCATAGATTACACCGATAGGACCGAGTATTGCACTGACAATCGGAATCCCGAAGAATGTTGTTGATCCAAAAATAGATAATACTTCTAAAGTCGTTTTACGGTCTCCAGTAAATTTTGCATAGAATGGTTTCATTGCAAACATTAATACGATATACATTAATATTCCCCAGATTAAAACGTTTAAGCCTTGTGCGAGTTGCTCGCCATCAATGTCTGTCATAAATGCCGTAAAGGCTAGGGTAGGTAGACCAACAGTTAAGACAATTTTTGATAACGTCTTACCGACAGTCTCATTGAAAATGCCTCGCTTTCTACAGAAAAATCCAAGTAAAATAATAAGAATAGTTGATGCGATGGCACTTAAGAAGCCCATATCAGTAAATGTTAAGACGATAACTTCCCAAAGGTTCATTGTGTTTCCTCCTCATATTGTTATTTTTTTCACAATGTTTAATTCACTTAGTATTCTATACTGGATTATACTTTTTGGGAAGACTTTATGTGAAAAAAATAACAATATATTTTGTGCAGATGTAACAAAAATTATAGGAGTGAATATAAAGGGGTATTTTCATAGGATTTATCACCTAAAAGAATTAAAGCGGTGATAAGTATGTTTAAATCAGAGTACTTATCACCAAAACAAACAAAAGTGGTGATAAGTGAGCACTAGTCAGATCACTTATCACCATCTATTATTTATTTATTCACTTGCAGTGTTATCTTTGTTCCTAATTTTCCCTATTAAGAGCATGATTCCGACTAAGATAATAATGCAGAGTACATTTTTCGTAAATAGTGGAATGGGGGCCGCATTAATAAGAATTCCAATAACTAATGCGAGTACACCATAGAGTGGAAACTTACCAGCGAATTGAGCAAGTACAGCCCCGAAAATTGCTGGTAGGACAAATGGAAAGACTTCTTGAACACTTTCTGGAATGACAGTTAGTAGCCAAAGTCCACCTAGTATAACTGGAATCAAAATAATCTTATTTACAAGAGAGGCGGCACTTATACCTAGAGTACCAATAATCTCTCCTTCATCTGTACCTGGTTTTACACCGACGGCTTCCTGACATGATGCAACTGCAGGTAAACACATATTTGAAATATTACCTGTAAAGAAAGCAACGTAGGTACCAGAAACCCCGAGAACAGGGAAGTACATAATTGGTTCTAGGAACCATACAATTGCAACGACCGCAGCATAGGCAAGAAAACTATTTAATATTAATGAGAAACCTGGATGATAACCCATCACAAAAGATATATATATAGGCAATGCAAATGATATTAAAATTGCAATGCCTAATGTGATTTTGCCCCATTTATGAGAGGCATTTCTAAATTCCTGCATGATAACCCTCCATTTATATAAAGAAGTAAACTGCGACTAAACTAATAAGGATAGAGAATCCTAATGACCATTCTTTTAGCCAGTTAATTCCTTTTTTATTGGCAATATAGTTAAATGTTAGCGATGAGATAATTGCAACAATTGCCGTGAATATATACGGTGCGCCTTTAATCATTTCAGCTCCTGTAAGAGAACCGAAAACTGCAATCATTGCACCACTTGCCACAATCCCCATCAGATATTCCCCTTTGGGTTTTGAAGTTAACTTAGTCTGAATCCTACTTAAGTATGGTGTCGCAAAGAAAGTAAAGATCATCCAACCGGCGCCACCGATACATAAGGTCCATACTACAAGGTTAAAAATCTCGGGAGAGAAACCATCACCTGCTAAGGTCACACCTGCAGATTGCGCGGATAGCTGCGCACCCATACTTTCGATTGGTGCAGAGCCAATCACACCAATTCTCATCATCGTTAATGGATTACCTATGAGTGATATTAAGGAAACAGCAACAATAATAATACCAATGGAAGGTCCGATTGCTGTTATGCTTCCAGTCTTTACTGCACGTTTAATATCTGTTTCAGAAATACCAACATCTCGAGCTGCTTTTTTCGATAAGGATAAAAATTTGATTGCCTGAAATATTACCAAGACTATGATTGCACCAGCAAAAGTCCATACAACTGGTGAATTAGCAAAATCCATTCCTGTCATTTTAGACGCCCCTTTGTTTATATATGTTTTATTTTTCTAAGCGTGCTAAGGCAACTTGACCGAGTACTTTTGCACTGATCAAAAGTGAGGCCTCGTGCACCTTAAATTTAGGGTGGTGGTTTGGATAGACATCCTCTAGTTCAACACCATCTGGTTTGGCACCAACTTGGATGAAAGTGCCTGGTATTTTTTGAGTATAGAATGAAAAGTCTTCTGATCCACTTGAAGGTTTAGGATGAGAAATTGTATGGAAATAGTCACCGACATTTTCACTTAAAATCTCTTCGACTTGCTCGGTCTCTGTTGGATGATTATAAGTTACTGGATAGTCATAGACATAATCTAATTCACAAGATACATCAAATGAACTTTCAATACCTGTAGCAATTTTCTTCATTGCCTCATAGGCAGGCACCTTATTCTTTTCGTCTAGATAACGGACTGTACCTCTTAAGGTGACTGAATCTTGAATCACATTATAGCCACCTGGTGCATCAAAGGCAGTGACAGAAACGACGACACTATCCATTGGATCCATGCGTCTAGAGACAATGGTCTGTGCCTCAGCGACAAAATATGCACCTGCAACGAGTGCATCATGTGTTGTGTGAGGCATGGCACCGTGACCACCATAACCTTGTATTTTAAGATCATAGTTTGAGCGTCCTGCCATAGCATTACCAGATGTAAGACCAATTTCACCAAGTTCTAACATTGGGAAGATATGAATGCCATAAACTTCATCTAGATCATCTAAAATACCTGATTCCACAATACTTTTGGCGCCACCTGGTGGCACTTCTTCAGCATGTTGATGAATGAGTTTAATTTTCCCTTGCCATTCATCTTTTAATTCGATTAAAGCCTTACCTAAATAGAGTAGGTAAGCAGTATGTACGTCATGGCCACACGCATGCATGACACCATCATTTTTCGATTTAAATTCAACATCCGCTTCTTCTTGTATAGGTAGAGCGTCAAAGTCCGCACGTAATCCAATTGTTTGTCCAGGGCTACTACCTTCTATTTCTACGATGATGCCGTAACCGTTTCCAACATTGGTCGTAACTTTAACATCTTCACCCTTATAAAAATCCTCAATATACTTGGCAGTGTTTTCCTCTTTAAAAGAAAGTTCTGGGTTAGCATGCAGATGACGTCTTGTTTCAATCATAGCTGCCTCACTTTCTTCTAACTTTTTAAATAACTTGTCTTTCAAACTCATTTGTAAATCCCCCTTTATATTTATGAATTTAGTCTATCACTGGATTTTAGAATAGACAAATAATTCTTTATATTTGAATAATATATTTGGAAAAGACAAAATTTCTATTTTTGTCTGTAAATTTAAGAAAATTGTCGTGATTTTTAGATAAAATAACAAAACTGTAGCCTTTCTCATACAATTTTGGAATTACTGCTTTTTTACAACAATTTAAATAGGGGATATATTGGATTTAAATCATTTAGAGGAGGGCACTTATGCTTTTAATCATGACAATGGGTGGTGTGTTAGCTTCTTTTATGTATGCTTTAACTCAAAATAGTCATATCAACTTTTTAACCAGGCGGAGTTCATGTGATTCATGTGACAGAACTTTAAACGTAATAGATCTCATCCCAGTTGTCGGTTTTTTAATAAATAAAGGGAGGTGTAAAGCATGCAATACGAAAATATCGATCAACTATTTCGTTTGTGAACTTATAATGATCAGTTTGTTTTTATTACCGACCATCATGCCCTTAGCCTATGATAATTTAGTTCTATATTATTTACTCGTCAGTATATTAATACCACTCTCAATATATGATTATGAAACGATGCTGATTCCCTTACACATGCTTTTTATTTTGTTAGTAACTGGTTTGTTCCTCACAAATTTTATAAACTTTGATCCTTTCCTTGACTTAATGATTGTCGGCTTACTTCATATCTTTTATTTCATTTTGAAAGATAAGATTGGCTATGGTGACATACAGCTGTTCTCTGTCTTGACTGTAATTACCCCTCTAGATTTTTTTATCTTTTCCTTTTTATTTACCTATATTATCGGTGGAATTGCCGTTATTATATTAGATTTAATATCTAAAAAACGCCTTGTAAAAGTGCCTTTAGTTCCTTTTATTGCGACGAGTCTTATCATTACTTTCTTCTTATATATTGACTACAATGATATTTATTTTGGAGGACACCTATGACCAGCGAATTAATGATTAGAGAAATGCATGATTCTGATAAACCCCGTGAGCGATTGCTCTTATATGGTCCGGATAAACTTACTAACCAAGAATTACTCGCAATACTCATTGCAACAGGTAATAAAAATGAATCAAGTCTATCTTTAGCTGCAAAAATACTTAAAGATTTACCTTCTATTAGAGAATTAAGAGAACTGACTTATGAAGAACTAACCTCAATTAAAGGAATTGGCATGGTGAAGGCGATTACAATCCTTTCATTTATAGAACTTGCTATTCGTATGCATACACATTCTAGAGAGGAAGAAAAATTTATTCGATCACCTAAAGATGTATCAGATATATTGATGGAAAAAGTCAGGTTCTATAATCAAGAGCATTTTATTGTCCTATTTTTAACGACTAAAAACATGGTCATTGAAGAAAAAACTTTATTTATAGGATCTTTGAATTCAAGTATTGTACATCCAAGAGAAATCTTTCGTGAAGCAGTGAAAAGGAGTGCTGCAGCGTTTATTTGTGTGCACAATCATCCCAGCGGAGATCCGACTCCATCAAAGGAAGATATAGAAGTAACAAAAAGATTAAAAGATTGTGGAGACCTTATTGGCGTGGATTTTTTAGATCATATTATTATAGGTGATGGTAAATACATCTCCTTAAAAGAAATGTCTTATATATAAGGAGTAAATTATGGGGTTAGATATGTATTTAGTACTAGAAGATCGAACGACGAAAGAGCAAATTGAGTATGCATATTATAGGAAATTTAACGCCTTGCAAGGTTACTTTGAATCAAATTATAATATTGAAAATCCTGGGGTCATAGAACTTACGATGGATATAATTAATGATGTCTATATCAGGTTAAATGAAATACGTTATGCCCCAGAAAAAGCAAATTTAATTCTACCCACTTATGCGGGTCCATTTTTTGGACGAATGACTTACGATCGTTTATATCACTCTTATATAAACCAAGCAGCTAATGATTTTTACCATGCAAAATTCATAGACTACAGTAAATATAAATTATACTATTCATCCAATTGGTAGGATAAAGACCAGTGTAGAACACCATCTACACGGGTCTTTTTAAATGATTTTAATCACTTATGAATGAAATGTGACAAAAATGTGATTATTCCGGTTTGTAAGATAGTTATTTAGGGGATAATTTAATATAAAAGTGTATTTTTAAAATTTAAAAGGGGATGTTTGCCATTAAATACTTAGTTCTAATACTATCTAGTTTCTGGCTTTTCGGTGGAGAGGATGAAAGTGACAAAATTTCAGAAGACACTATGGTAGAACAGCTAGACAACAAAGACGATGAAAGTGAGGAAGCAGAAGCTTCTAAAGAAGACGAGGAAGCTGAGGATGAAGTCGACAAAGAAACTGAAGTTGTTGGTCCGAGAACAGTATCCAGTGATATGACAGAAACAACCTTAACTGGTCCTGATGATAAGGAAATTACAGCACTTTTTGAAAATAATGCTGAACCGATTGAGGCATTTGAAGGTGCGGAAGAAGCGGATGTAGACCTTGAAGATGTATTAAAACCGAAAGATGAAGTCACAAGCTATTATTCTGAAACTTTCATGTTGATTAACGCATTTGAAGCTGAGTCTGATGAGCCAGCTGATACAGATTTAATTGGTTTGACTGCAGAAATCAACGAAGAGGATGAACTTCAAGTTTACTCAGGTCAGTGGTATCAAGAAGATGAGTTCATCTACCCATATGCATATGCAGATAGTGACACTTTACTTTATATAGCTGAAGATAAATGGACGGATATAACAGGTGAAGCTGAAGCAGAAGAAATATATTACGGTACGTATTCAAGCGTTTACGATGCATTAATGGAAAGTGAGGATGTCATAGAAATTTTTGAAGATGATGATAATTATTATTTAATTAATGTCGGTCAAGAAGAAGTCCTTCATGAGACATTTGGTTCGATTTATGAAGTCGAGTTCCAAAATGCAGATGAGGAATCACAAAATAATGCAGTACTTGCAATAGTTGATAAAGACTCAAATGAAGTTAGTGATCTCACCTACATTAGTAATGCCAAAGGTTTAGCTGAAGGGATAGAACTACAAATCGAAGTTGCTGCTAAGTTTGATAATTACGGCGACTACGACGATGGTGTGACAGAACCTACTGAAGGTGAGGAAATTGAAGTTGATGAACAGAGTAGCGAAAATCGAAGTGGTGTTGATGCATCGAGTACTGGAAAAGTTGAAGGAAAAACTTTGACAGGTAAAGATGGTGCAGAGATTAATTCTGTTCAAGAAAATAACCAAGGCTTATCAACAGCACTTGAAGAAGCTGAAGATACGGATGTTGAAATTGATGAAATCTTTAAAGATAAAAGCGAGATTTATTCTTATTACTCAGAGTTTGATGCAATGGTACGCTTAATCGGTGAATCTGATGATGAACAGAGGGAAGAAACGGTTAAAGCAACTGCTGAAATTTATGAAGTCGAAGATGAATTAGAAGTTTACTCTGAAGTTGCGAATAATGGCGAGGACTTAGAACCATCTGTTTATGCAAGTGAAGAAATTTATTTCCAATATGATGGAAGTAAATGGAATGATCTGTCTACAGAAGGGAATGTAGAAGACGTTTATAATCCCACATATAGTAATATGTATGATGTCTTCATGGAAAACCAGGAACTACTCGATGTTAAAGTAGATGATGACTATTATTATCTTTATAACATCTCAAATGATATGGAAATTCATGATACATTTGGTCAGATATTTGGAGCAGAAATCAATAATGGTGTTGAAGATGAACAAGTGAATGCCATCGTTGGTGTTTTAGATAAGGAAACAAATGAATTGAGTCAAGTAACCTATATCTCTACAGCACCATCTCAGAATGGTGAGGGTGCAATACACTTAGAAATGTCTGGTATATATAAAGATTATGGGAAATTTGATGATGATGGTATAACTGTTCCTGACGAGATATACGAATAGGATGAAATAATTATGACCAAGTTCTTAAAATTTAAAGTACTTGGTCTTTAATATTGTATAATAATAGTAAACATAAGCAAGGTGGGAGAAAATATGGAATTCGTGACATTAAATAATGGTGTTGAGATGCCAATAGAAGGTTTTGGTGTCTTTCAAATTGAACCGGAAGAAACTGAGAAGTGTGTACTAGATGCAATAGAAGTTGGATATAGACACATTGATACAGCAGCCACCTATGGCAATGAACGTGGTGTTGGTACTGCAATTAAAAAATCAGGTATTGATCGTAAAGATTTATTTATTACTAGTAAATTATGGGTGGAAGATCAAGGTTATGAATCAACATTAAAGGCATTTGAGAAATCCCTAGAGCGTTTAGGGACCGATTATTTAGATTTATATTTAATTCATCAGCCATTCGGGGATTATTATGGTTCATACCGTGCTATGGAAGCATTGTATAAGCAAGGAAAAATTAAAGCGATTGGGGTTTCAAACTTTGATTCCGCACGATTAGTTGATTTGATTATGAATAATGAGATTGTACCTCAGATTAATCAAATAGAACTACATCCATTTTTACAACAAAAAGAAGCAATCAAGGTGATGAAAGAATATGGCGTTCAAGTAGAGTCATGGGGCCCTTTAGCAGAAGCTAAACATGGTATTTTAGAAGAAAAAGAATTACAAGATATCGCACAGAAGCATAAAAAAACCGTTGCACAGGTCATCCTTAGATGGCACCTCGATAATGGTATCGTTATTATTCCTAAGTCTGTAAATAAAGATAGAATGATTGAAAATCTAGATATCCACGATTTTAATCTAGACAGTGCTGATATGAGAATCATTGAAGCTTTTGATGGAAGTCAAAATAAAATTGTGGATCATACTGATATCAATATTGTGATTGGTATGAATAAATCAAAGACACCAGAGTGAATGTAAAATCCCTGAATGCCAATATTGGTATTCAGGGACTTATCTTATAAGAAGGAAATTAATATACCACCAATTGCACCACTAACCACAATGAGCCAAGGTGGAGATTTTAAGTAATTCAACATGACAAATAGTATTGCAGCTAAGGCGAAATCTGCTGGTTGATTAATGGCAGAAGTTGAGATTGGTGTGTAAAGTGCAGCAATTAAAATACCAACCACTGCTGCATTAACCCCCATTACAGCCCCTTTAGTTTTAGCATGATTTCTTATCATATCCCAGAAGGGCAGGCTGCCTAAAATAAGTAAGAATGCTGGTAAGAAAATTGCAAATGTTGCAAATAAGCCACCGAGCCAGCCATTCATAACAGTGCCGAGGTATGAAGCGAAGGTGAAAAGCGGTCCTGGAACTGCTTGAGTTGCCGCATAGCCTGCTAAAAATGCCTCTTGTGAAATCCAGCCCATTGGTACAAGTTCTTGCTCTAGAAGTGGTAACACAACGTGACCACCTCCAAAAACCAAGGAGCCAGCACGATAAAAGCTGTCAAAAACAGATACCCAATAATTTCCCGTAAATTCTCTTAACATGGGTAGTAAGAATAACAATATAAAAAATAAACTTAAACAGATGATAGAAAAAGTTTTGTTAACTGGGAACAAAGTTCTTTTCGTATCAGCTTCATGGTCCTTAAATATTAAAAATCCAAGCAGTGCAGCAATTAGAATGACGCCAACTTGTGTAATAACTGATGGAAAGATAAGTATAATAACTACTGCTAAGAGCGCAATCAGTTTTCGACTTAGATCAGGTGTTAAATTTTTAGCCATGCCAAGTATTGCATGTAAGACGATGACTACTGCAACAATTTTTAAGCCTTGAATCCAAGCTGCATCAGCAATATTGAAGGTTGTTAAAAGACTAGCAAAAATAATTAGTGCAATGACTGAAGGTAAGGTGAATCCTAAAAATGAGATGATACCACCTAAAACGCCACCTCGCATGACACCGACTCCGATACCCACCTGACTGGACGCGGGACCAGGTAAAAATTGAGAAAGTGCGACAAGATCAGCATAACTCTTTTCATCCATCCACTTTTTACGCTCGACATACTCGGTATGAAAGTAACCGAGGTGTGCAGAGGGTCCACCAAAAGAAGTTAAGCCTAATCTTGTGGACACTAAATATATTTCAAGTAATAGCATGAATCGCTTCATTTAATCCTCCTTAAAAACTTGTTTTTGTGTAGAATACCATTTAAAGTTATTGAGTACTATAGAAATTTATATTCTTTTACAATTCATAATGTAATTGAAATAAAGTAGGTGAATTAATGAAAAAGAGAGAAATTGCAGCGCTTGGTTTTCAGAAATTAGAATCGAATCTACAGTGTCCGATTTGTAGTGCTGATTTAAATGTCGTCGATTCAAATCGTTTAGTGTGTGAAAATCGTCATAGTTATGACTTAGCAAAACAAGGCTACGTCAACATGTTGCAAAAACAAGTATCATCGATGTATGATCAAGACTTATTTGATGCGAGGTATAATATTATATCAGTTCATAATCTTTACAAAATAATTCATCAAAAAATTGCTGATATAATTAATGCACTTCCAAATGAAAACCGCCTTATTTTTGATGCAGGTTCTGGTGAAGGTTCACATTTACGTTCAATTATAAAACTAGTTGATAAAGATAACACTCATGGTATTGGATTAGATATCTCAAAAGATGGTGTATTACTCGCGAGTAAAAACTATAGTCATGAAAACTGGGTGGTCGGAGATTTAAGTCGTACACCGTTTAAAGAGAGTAGTATAGATGTAATCTTAAGCTACTTATCTCCTGCGAATTATGAAGAATTTCAACGTATTTTAAAGCCGAACGGCATACTGATTAAAGTTATTCCGGGTAGCAAGTACTTAAAAGAAATTAGAGAAACTTTAGCTGGTGATAGTCAAGAATATGAGAATACGGATACCTTGGAGTTAATGAGAAATAAAGTAGATTTTATTTCCGAAGAGAGAATCACATATGAAGTTGAACTGGCTAGCGTCGCTTTAAAAGATTTAATAAAGATGACCCCGCTCGGTTGGCACGTAAGTCAGCAAGAGATTAAAGATTTTACTGAAACAACAAGTAAAATAATTACTGTAGATTTACACATTATTCAAGCGAAATATTGAAATAACTGTCATTGTAATCTTATCAAACTGCGTTATAATATTGTTTATGGGCTATTATTTGAAATATTTGAGCTTATATTACAAAGATATTACAAACATAATTATTTCACATTAAGGCTTGAAATAACCCAAAGATTAAAATATAATGAAAATATATTAAGAAATACATAACAGAACGACCTATTAATTTATAGCTATACTTCATATTATTAGCTCAATCGTTCTTTGATAGTGCCTTTGGCCTAGATATCATATTATATTATTTATCTGTTAGGGAGACTTCGAGTCTCTCTTTTTTTATGACTATTTATAAGTAGTGGTGAGTAAGGTGGACGAAAAAGAATTATTAGAATATGCAGTAGCATTCTCTAAGAAGCATTTTAATGTGGATTTTAATATTTCACTAAGAATCTCAAATAGAATGACTGCAAAGCTTGGCGCTTTTGTAATTAAGACGAGACACAACAGGGTTATTAACGAAGAGATTGTCATGTCGAAAACCTTTATTGACAATAATCCGAGGCACGTAATTCTTGATGTCCTACACCATGAATGTGTGCATTTTTGTCTATATCGACTAAACAAACCTTACCGAGATCAAGATGATTATTTTAAGAATACACTCAAGAAGCTCAACATTTCATTAACAAGAACCTATAGATACAAAGGCACTCTACATCATTATCAATGTATGCACTGTAATTATAAATTTACTAAACGTATGAAAGGTTATGAGAAGCGGTATGTCTGTGCACGTTGTCACTCGAGATTTACTTATCTCGGTCAAAGTAAAGAGTCGCCTCTTATTGACTTTTAGAATTAAATCATATAGTATTACTCTAAATTGAATATGAAATTATCAAGAGAGATGGAGGGTCGGGCCCTATGAAGTCTCAGCAGCGGGCTTATTTAAGTACTGTGCTAAATCCTGCAGGCATCGGCTTGGAAGATAATCAAACATCGCCATTTGTCTACATGATGAATGGTTTTTTTATTTTAAAGAGGAGGTAGATCATGAGCATAAAATTGGAGAGCGTTTCAAAAACCTATCAATTAAAAGGTCGTAAGGTTGAAGCATTAAAAGAGACATCATTAGAAATTAAGACAGGTGAGATTTTTGGTTTAATCGGTTACTCAGGCGCAGGTAAATCTACCTTAGTTAGATTAATTAACTTATTGGAACAACCAACAACGGGTTCGGTAACAGTTGCTGGTGAAGATTTAACGAAGCTCACTAAGAATGAACTTAGACAGAAACGCCAAAAAATTGGTATGATATTTCAGCAGTTTAATCTCATTGAATCTAAGACTGTTTATGAAAATATTGAATTTGTTCTAAAGGCTTCAAAATTTGATAAGAAAAAGAGACCAGGCCGTATCAAGGAATTATTGGAATTGGTTGGACTTGGAGACAAGGCTGAAATTAAATCATCAAATTTAAGTGGAGGGCAAAAGCAAAGAGTAGGTATTGCTCGTGCACTTGCAAATGATCCTGACATCTTGCTTTGTGATGAAGCAACGAGTGCCTTAGATCCAGACACGACTAAGAGTATTCTAAAATTATTGAATCGAATCAATAAGGATTTAGGTATTACGATTATCGTCATCACTCATGAAATGGAAGTTATTAAAGAAATTGCAGACCGGGTCGGTGTAATGTCTCAAGGTGAAATTTTAGAAATAGGTCAAACTTATGATGTCTTTAGTCATCCTAAGCATGAAATTACTAAAGACTTTGTTCAAGAAATTTATAACTTTGAAGTCCCTAAGCAGTTTAAGGCAACGCGTGAGAATCAAGTGATTACAATTCAGTTCCTCAGTGAAAATGCAGAAGAGAATTATCTCAACAAACTGTATCGTAATTTTGATTTAAACATTAGCATTTTAAATGGACGCATTGAATACATTAAGGATCAACCACTTGGCTTTTTAATGTTCCAAGTGACTGGTAAAGAAGAAGAAATTAATAGACTGAAAAGTCATATTGATCAGACGAACGGCATAGAAAGGGTGGGTTACATTGGATAGTTTCAGTCAGTTATGGCCAATTTTATATAAAGCATTACTTGAGACTACTCAAATGGTTTCTATTTCAATATTTTTTGCAGTGTTATTAGGATTACCACTAGGTATTCTTTTATATATTACGCAGCACCCACTCCTTTTTAGAATTAAACCTTTAAACAGTGTCCTCGGATGGTTGATGAATATTATTCGGTCATTCCCATTCATTATCTTAATCGTTGCGATTATGCCTTTTGCAACTTGGTTAGTTAACGATTCACATGGACCTGTATTTGCAAGTGTGGCCTTATCAATTGCTGCAGTACCACTATTTGCCCGCCTCGTTGAATCTAGTTTCAACGGTGTTAAAGACGGTGTGATTGAAGCGAGTATAGCAGGTGGCGCTTCAATTTTCTTAATCGTTACGGATGTTTTGTTACCAGAAGCGAAAAAGAGTATTACCCAAGCGATTACGCTAACAATTATTTCAATTATTGCTTTCTCAGCGACTGCAGGCGTTGTCGGTGGTGGTGGTGTAGGTGACCTAGCCATACGCTACGGTTATTACCGTTATGACACATTAACGATGATTGTGACAGTGGTTGTCTTAATCATTATCGTACAAATTGTTCAGTGGGTCGGCGACCGACTTGCAAACAGAGCGGAGGATAAGTAATGAGAGGTATTATAACATTTTTAATTGGTACACTTTTTGTCATCGTTCTAACAACAGTTTTACTCCATGAGGATGAAGGTGAAGTGATTACTATTGGTGCATCTAGTGGACCATTTGCTGATATGGCCACATACGCATTAAAGCCTGTACTAGAACAAGAAGGTTATTCAGTTGAAGTCATTGAGTACAGTGATTATATTCAACCGAATAATGCATTAGCCAATGGTGATATCGATGCTAACCTCTTTCAAAATGTACTCTTCATGGATAGTTATAATGAAGAAAATAATACAGAATTAAAAAATATCATTCAAGTACCAACTGCGCCTATGGGGCTATACAGTGGAACATTCGACAGCATAGACAGTATTACATCAGGAAGTGAAGTGGCTCTGCCTTTAGATCCTGTTAACGCTTCACGCGGTTTCTTAACTTTACAAGATGCTGGGCTCATAACAATTAGTGAAGATGCTGACATGTTTGCCATCGAAGAAGCAGACATTATCGATAACAAGAAAAACTTAGAATTTATCTTCCAAGATGCTGGCCAACTGCCTAGAAGTGTCGATCAGATTGGTCTGTCTCTTGTGCCAGGAAACTTTGCGCTTGCGAGTGATATGAAGTTAGAAGATGCCTTGTCATTAGAGAATATGAACGAATATTTTAGAAATCAAATCGTGATTAACGGTGAAGATGCCGGAAGCAAAATGGAAGAAGACCTTATCAAGGCTGTAGAATCTGAAGAATTTAATGAAGTCATTGATGCAGATTTCCAAGGTTTCGATAAACCAGAGGAGGATGAATAATGGCGAGTGATTTATTGAATAGTTTAAGTCCGAGCTACTTTTCTAGCATGATGAACAAAAAATTAGAAACAGGGGAAAAACCACTCTTAAATCTAGCAGTGGGTATCCCTGATGGTTTGACACCAAAAGTTATTACCGATGCTGTCAAGGTAGCGATTGACAAGGAAGAAAACCAAAAATATGGTTCTTTTCGTGGGAAAGAAGAATTAAAAATCAGTATTAAAAATTTTTACAAGAGAACTTATGATGTCGATTTAAATGATGAGAATATCGCAATTTTATTTGGTACAAAAAACGGCTTGGTTAATTTCCCACTTGCACATTTAAATCCTGGCTCTGGAATTATGTTGCCAAACCCAGGATATGCCGATTACATTACAGCTGTTGAATTAGCGGGGGCAATGGCCATCGATATGCCTTTACTTGAAGAAAATAATTATCTACCAGATTTCGATGCCCTTGAAAGAGAACTTAAAGAGACGGATTTAATTTATTTAAACTATCCTTCTAATCCAGTTGGTGCGGTCGCAACCCAAGAATTTTTTGATCAAACAATTGAACGCTTTAAAGGTACGAATACACAAATCCTTCATGATTTCGCCTATGCCGCATTTGGTTTTAACGAACAACATCCGAGCATATTAACGAGTGATAAAAATCTTGAACAATCCATTGAAGTCTACTCACTGTCAAAAGGATTTAATATGTCAGGTTATCGTATAGGATTTGCTGTCGGCAATAAGGACATGATTGAAAGCATTAATAGATTCCAAGATCATACAAATGCTGGTGTCTTTGGTGTCACTCAGGATGCAGCAGTGGCAGCCTTAGATCATGCAGATGAACTGATACCAAAACAAAATGAAATCTTTAACAAGAGAAAGACATATATTAATGAAGCTTTAAGTGCATTAAATATTCCAATTCAACATATCGACGGGGGTATCTTTGGTTGGATTAAAGTACCGGACGGATTTACAGGTGAAACATTCGTTGAGTATTTATTAAAGGAACAGTCGATTTTGACTACGCCGGGTATTCCATTCGGTAGCCGAGGGACGAATTATATTAGAATATCTTTAGCCGTAGAGGATTCGATATTACAAACTTTTGTCGACAGGCTAATAGAGATTAAAAATCTCTGGTAAGTTTAGTGCTAGTCCCTTATTAAATGTGTTATTATTTATTTCAGATATATTTTATTGGGGGCGGACGGAGAGTGACTAAGTTTTTTAATAGAAACCGCTTGCTCATCGTACTATTTGGGATCATTGTTTTGATTGCCTTAATAGGGTTTTCATTAACAGACCGTAGTACGACGACAAAAGCTGAACAATTTACTGGCGATGCGGTCGCAACTACACAAGAAACCGTTAATGCACCATTTGGTTTTATCGGCAATATATTTTCAAATTTTTTTAATATGTTTGGTGCAGTTGAAGAGAATGAAGAATTAAAAAAACAACTAGATATGTTACCGCAACTACAGGCGGATAATGAGCGGTTAACTGAAGAGAACCAAAAGCTTCAAGAAGCCCTAGACGTCAGTTCTAATATGGACTATGAAACAATTAATGCAAATGTCATTTCAAGATCTCCTGACCAGTGGTTAAACTCTTTTACTATCGATAAGGGTGAGAAGGATGGTCTAAAAGAAGGTATGGCTGTATCAACTTCTAAGGGATTGATTGGTATTGTTAATAGGGTGAACGGTGGTTCAGCCTTTGTAGAGATTATTTCATCCAATGCGTCTCAAAATAACCTATCTGTAGAGGTCAAACATGGTGACGAGACAGTTTATGGTAACATTAGAAATTTTAATACAGAGAAAAATGTTTTAGTTATCGAAAACATTAAAAATCAGGTAACGATAGAACAAGGTGATGAGGTCTATACTTCTGGATTAACAGGTTCTTTACCTGAAGGGATTGTGATCGGTCAGGTAGTAGAAGTAGAAAATGATGAGTATGGTCTGAGTCAAAATGCTTATGTCCAAATGAACAGCGACTTAAATGACGTGGATACGGTGTTTGTTTTAAAACGAGATCCTGAATCATTGGAGGACTAAATATGCAGATGATTGTCATCTTCATCTTGGGAATTATTCTCATTTACATCGATATGACATTTACAGCTTTTAGTCCCATGATGTTGTTTGGTGTTGAGGTATACTTTGTACCTAAGTTCTTATTTATGTACATCTTACTTCTCACAATTTATGCGGGGCCAAAAATCAGCATGTTTTTCGCGCTACTGTTCGGCGTCATGCTAGATGTCTATATCGGTTCGATTTATGGTATCTATAGTTTTGGATTTATTGCTTTCGTTATATTTATGCAAACAGCATTTCGCGTATTTTACCGTGACTTTGTAGCTATGGCTTTTGTTGTTTTGTTGAACTCGTTTTTCTTTGATTTATATCAGTACCTTATCTATCGTATTTTAGAATTTATTTCTATGCCATTCTTTGATTTTATTGCCCTAAGAGCAATACCGAGTGTATTGGTTAATGCGATTATGTTTACAGTTATATATGTCTTAGCAATACAAACAGCAAAAGTGAGAAAAGAATTACGTAGTAACAATTGACATGGTAGTCCAAAATTTGTATAATACAGTAGTTGATGAAAAGTGAACATCAACCGCTCATATATAGGTCTAAGCGGGAAGCCCACCTATAATGGCGTGTCTTAAAAAATAGGAGGTGTAAGTATGTTTGCAATCATCGAAACAGGTGGAAAACAAGTAAAAGTTGAAGAAGGACAATCAATCTTCGTTGAAAAAATCAACGCTGAAGAAGGTGCTTCATTCACATTTGACAAAGTACTTTTTGTTGGTGGAGACAGTGTTAAAGTTGGTGCCCCAACAGTTGAAGGTGCTACTGTTGAAGCAACGGTTGAAAAACACGGTCGCGGCAAGAAAATCAACATTATCAAGTTCAAACGTAGAAAGAACTATAGCCGTAAGCAAGGTCACCGTCAGCCGTACACGAAATTAACAATCGGCAAAATCAACGCATAATGATTAAAGTAATCATCGCACGTAACAGTGAGTCACAAATTACCGAATTTACTATGACAGGTCACGCGGACTATGATGTCCACGGTAAGGATCTTGTTTGTGCAGGTGCTTCGGCAGTTGTTTTCGGTTGTGTCAATGCACTATTTGCACTCACTGCTAGTGAACCTGACGTCGACATGGCGGATGATGGCGGATACTTAAGTATGAAACTTGAAAATCCGGATGACGACAAAGTTCAATTGATTTTGGAAACTATGATTGTTTCATTGAAGACTATTGAATCAGAATATACGGAATTTATAAAACTTGAATACGAGTGAGGTGTATTTACATGCTAAAATTAGACTTACAGTTCTTCGCATCGAAAAAAGGTGTAGGTTCGACTAGAAACGGTCGTGACTCAGAATCAAAACGCCTTGGTGTCAAAAGACAAGACGGTCAATTCGTAACTGGAGGATCTATTATCTTCCGTCAACGCGGAACTAAAATTCACCCAGGTGAAAACGTAGGACGCGGGGGAGACGACACACTATTCGCTAAAATCGATGGTGTTGTTAAATACGAACGTGTTGGACGCGACAAAAAACGTGTTTCTGTATACCAGGAAGCGAAATAAGACTATTGTGGCATCAGCTTCTGCTGATGCCTTTTTTTATGAGTGCTATAATATAAATTAGAGAAAAATACATGGAGGTGAATCTATGTTTATAGATTACGTATCCGTCTTTTTAAAGGCTGGTAATGGTGGTAATGGCTTAGTTGCTTACCGCCGAGAAAAGTATATACCGCTGGGTGGACCAGCAGGTGGCGATGGTGGTAATGGCGCTGACATTATCATGGAAGTTGACGAAGGTCTTAGAACTTTAATGGATTTTAGATTCCAGCGTCATTTTAAAGCTACTCACGGTGAAAATGGTATGAATTCTAATATGCACGGAAAAAATAGTGCACCGTTAGTATTAAAAGTACCACCAGGTACAATTATTAAAAATAAAGAAACGGGTGAGACACTTGCTGACTTAGTTGAACATGGTCAACAAGCAGTCATCGCTAAAGGTGGACGCGGCGGCCGTGGAAATTCAAGATTTGCGACCAGTCGTAATCCAGCACCAGATTTTGCCGAGAACGGTGAGCCAGGAGAAGAATTAGAAGTTACTATGGAACTGAAAATGATGGCAGATGTGGGTATAGTTGGTTTTCCAAGTGTCGGTAAATCAACATTGCTTGGAACTGTATCACAAGCTAAACCCAAAACAGGCGACTATCATTTCACAACCTTACAACCGAATCTAGGCGTAGTATCCACACAGGATGGCCGTACATTTGTCATGGCAGATATGCCGGGATTAATTGAGGGCGCATCAGATGGTACTGGTCTTGGTCATCAATTCCTAAGACACATTGAACGCACAAAAGTGCTCGTTCATGTTATTGATATTGCTGAGGTAGATGGTCGGGATGCGATTAGTGACTATAAGACGATTCGCCAAGAGATGGAACTGTTTAATGCGGAACTTCTAAATCTTCCTGAAGTTATTGCTTTAAATAAGGTTGAATTAATCGATCACGATAATGAAATTATCAATCATTTTAAGGCTGGCATTGACTCAGATAGTGATATTGTGGAAATATCAGCAGCAACAGGCGAAAATCTAGATGAATTACTTTATAAAGTTGCAGGTTTACTTGAGAGACAACCTGTAGTGAAAGAAGAAATCGAAACGGAAAGCCGTGTAATTTACAGACACGAAAAAGATCCTGATCGCTTTGAAATCACTAGAGATGACGATGGTGCTTACGTCGTATCCGGACACTCGATTGAACGTCTCTTCATGATGACTGACTTTAACCGTGAAGCAGCGGTGCGTCGTTTTGCAAGACAGATGCGTACAATGGGAATTGATGATGCCCTTCGTGAACGTGGGATTAAAGCAGGAGATATCGTTCGTATTTTAGGCGGAGAGTTTGAATTTGTAGAATAGGTGAATACAATGTACCAATATATAAAAGGACAACTCACAGAAGTGAAACCGACAGGCGTCACAGTTGAAAACAGTGGTATTGGCTATCATTTATTAGTCGCGAATCCATTTCGTTTAGAGCAGTATATTAATACTGAAGTTAAAATTTATACTGAGTTTATAGTGCGTGAGGATGCACAGTTACTATACGGTTTTATGGCTGAGGATGAAAAGTCCTTGTTTAATTCACTCTTGAAAGTAACTGGAATTGGTCCGAAGAGTGCGCTTGCAATTCTTGCGTCGGCTTCACCGAGTGATATCATTCGTGCCATAGAAAACGAAGATAGTGTCTTTATGCAGAAGTTTCCTGGTATCGGTAAAAAAACGGCGAGTCAAATTATCTTAGACTTAAAAGGCAAACTGCAAATTACTGACAATGTTGAAGAGACCAATAAGTCTGTGACTACTAATGATTATCTAAGTGAAGCACTCTTAGCCCTAGAGGCTTTAGGGTACTCGAAGAGAGAACTGACAAGAGTTGAAAAGAAACTTGCTGATGAATCATTGGAATCAGTTGATGCTAACGTAAAACGAGGCTTAAAATTATTATTAAACTAGTGGTAGGAGTGACATTATGGATGAACGTATTCTCGATGAACATGAACACGGTGATGAAGCGTCCTTAGAACTCTCGCTACGGCCGGTTAAATTATCACAATATATCGGACAGCATGCCATTAAAGAAAATTTAAACGTCTTCATTAAAGCAGCAAAGATGCGTGAAGAAGCACTTGACCACGTTATCTTACATGGCCCACCAGGTTTAGGTAAAACGACATTGGCAAACATCATTGCTGCTGAGATGGATGTAAACATCAAGACCACTTCAGGACCAGCAATTGAACGGGCAGGCGATCTTGCTGCGATCTTATCTAGTCTTGAACCTGGCGATGTGCTCTTTATAGATGAGATTCATAGAATTCCGAGAGTCGTTGAAGAGGTCTTATATTCAGCTATGGAAGACTTTTTCATCGATATCGTCATCGGTAGTGGTGATGAAGTGAGAAGTATAAGAATTGACTTGCCACCCTTTACGCTTGTTGGTGCCACAACGCGCTTCGGTTCTTTATCTGCACCGCTAAGAGACCGCTTTGGAGTGCAACTTAGGTTAGAATATTACGATCTTGAAAGTCTTAAACATATCATCGAACGTACTGCAGATATATTTGAAGTCACATTGCCGACAGATAGTATGAATGAACTTGCGAGACGCTCTCGTGGCACGCCTAGAATTGCCAACCGTCTACTCAGACGTGTGAGGGATTTTTCTATGGTAAAAGAAGAGGATGAAATTACTTTAGAGACCACTAACCATGCTTTAAAAGTTTTAGAAGTTGATCCAGAAGGCTTAGAACCTGTGGATCACAAAATAATGCGGACGATTATTGACACATACGGTGGCGGTCCAGTTGGACTAGAAACAGTTGCAGTCTCGATTGGTGAGGAAGTTGTAACATTAAATGATGTGTACGAGCCTTATTTAATTCAACGCGGATTTTTAGAACGTACACCGAGAGGACGTAAAGCGACTGCTAAATCCTTCGAATATTTTAAAGACAACAAAACGAACTAAGTTAAAGTGGAGGATACACATGAAGTTAGACGAATTTGATTTCGACTTACCTGAAAATTTAATTGCGCAGACACCTTTAAAAGAGCGTACACATTCTCGTTTACTCGCAGTCAATAAATCGACCGGTGAACTTTCAGACAAACATTTTTATAATGTGACGGATTATTTTAAGCGCGGCGACGTGCTCGTGTTAAATGACACAAAAGTCTTACCGGCACGTCTATTTGGTGTTAAAGAAGATACTCACGCCAAAGTTGAAATGCTACTTTTAAAACCGATAGAAGTCGGTTATGAGGTGCTTCTAAAACCCTCTAAAAAGGTTAAAGTGGGAACGAAAGTGATCTTTGGTGAAGGGCGTTTAATTGCGGAGTGTGTCGAGAAATTTGATGAAGGTATTCATCATATGAAGTTGAGCTATGATGGCATTTTAGAAAATGTCTTAGATGAACTCGGTGAAATGCCTCTACCACCTTATATTAAAGAAAAGTTAGAAGATAAGGACCGCTACCAAACAGTCTTTGCACGTGAGTCAGGTTCTGCTGCTGCACCAACTGCTGGCTTACATTTTACTAAAGACTTACTTAGTGAAATCGAAGAATTAGGCATAAAAATTGTCTACATTACCTTACATGTTGGTCTCGGTACCTTTAGACCTGTTTCAGTAGACACGGTTGAAGATCACGTTATGCATAGTGAGTTTTACACCATGACTGACAGTGTAGCAAAAACTTTAAATGAAGCAAAACAAGCTGGAAATAACATAATCAGTGTGGGTACGACGAGTACAAGAACACTTGAGACTATTATGCATGATCACGGGGAATTTAAGGCAGCATCAGGCTTTACTGATATTTTTATTTACCCAGGTTTTGAATATAAAGCTGTCGATGTATTGATTACTAACTTCCATTTACCTAAGTCATCGTTAGTTATGTTAGTGTCCGCATTTGCGACAAAAAATAATATTTTAAATGCTTACCACCATGCAGTAAATGAAGAATATCGTTTCTTTAGTTTTGGTGATGCAATGATTTTATATTAAAGAGGTGACAAAATGGCTATACGTTATGAACATATAAAAACTTGTAAACAAACTGGTGCACGTCTAGGAAAGCTTCATACACCGCATGGTGTTATCGACACGCCAATTTTTATGCCAGTTGGCACACTCGCAACAGTTAAGACGATGACACCGGAAGAACTCGCTGATATCGGCTCACAGATTATTTTATCGAACACTTATCACCTCTGGTTACGTCCGGGTAATGAAATTGTTAAAGAAGCGGGTGGCCTTCATAAATTTATGAACTGGGATAAGCCAATACTTACTGATTCTGGTGGTTTCCAGGTCTTTAGTTTGAGTCATAGAAGACAAATTACTGAAGATGGTGTGCACTTTAAAAGTCATTTAGACGGTAGAAACTTATTCCTAGGACCTGAAGGTGCTATGGATATCCAACATGACCTCGGTTCAGATATCATGATGAGTTTTGATGAGTGTGCTGAGATTCCATCAACACATGATTACGTCAAACAGTCTGTAGAAAGAACATCTCGATGGGCTGAAAGAGGCTTGAATCACCACATTAAAAAAGGACACGATAAACACCAGGCACTCTTTGGTATCGTCCAAGGTGGAGAATATAAAGACCTCCGTGAACAAAGTGCCAAAGATTTAGTATCAATGGACTTTCCAGGCTATTCAATTGGAGGCTTATCCGTTGGAGAACCTAAACCAACGATGTATAGAGTCCTTGAAGAAACCGTACCCTTATTACCTGAAAACAAGCCGAGATATTTGATGGGTATCGGATCTCCAGACGCTTTAATCGAAGGTGTCATTCGTGGTGTGGATATGTTTGACTGTGTCTTACCGACACGCATCGCTAGAAATGGTACTACAATGACATCACAAGGACGAGTCGTAGTTAAGAACAAAGTCTATGAGCGAGATTTTACACCGCTAGACCCGAACTGTGATTGCTACACTTGTAAGAATTATACGAGAGCATACATACGTCACCTGTTCAAGGCGGATGAAATTCTCGGTTTACGACTTACTACTTATCATAACTTGTATTTTCTGTTAAACTTGATGAAAGATGTTCGAACTGCAATTTTAAATGATAACTTACTAGATTTTAAAGAAGCATTTTTCGAATCTTACGGATTGAATAAAGAAAATCCGAAAAATTTCTAAGCAGGAGGAAGCAGCTAGATGGAATTATTAGTTACATTAGCGCCGATAATCGTCTTAGTACTTGTTATGTACTTCTTGATGATTCGCCCGGCACAGAAGAGACAAAAAGAAGTTCAAAACATGCAAGCTAATCTTCAAAAAGGCGATGACATCATTACAATTGGTGGAATGCACGGTACAATTGAATCATTTGACCAAAAACATATGTACGTGCGTACAGATGAATCAGTTGTCATTAAATTTGACCGGATTGCCTTAAAAGAAGTAGTTAAATAATGAAAATAAAGTCGACTGTAGTCGGCTTTTTTTATATTTATCTTTCTTTTCATTAGCGTTATAATGAACTCACTGTTGAAACTAGAGGTGTAGTAGTGAAAAAGAAAATTAATAAAATAATAATTGCATTGATGATTGTTGTCGTGTCATTTACGGCAATTGGTTTAACGTTAAAAGATGTCTTAAAAGACGTCAATCTAGGTTTGGATTTACAAGGTGGTTTCGAGGTACTTTATCAAGTTGATCCTTTAGAAGAGGGGGATACGATTGACGATAGTGCTGTTGAATCGACCGCATCAACGTTAGATTCTCGTGTTAACGTGCTCGGTGTATCAGAACCAAGTATTCAAATCGAGGATAATAATAGAATTAGAATACAGCTAGCAGGTGTAGAAGATCAGCAAGAAGCACGTGAATTATTAAGTACACAGGCAGAACTGACCATCCGTGATGTTGATGATAATGTTTTACTTTCTGGTAAAGACTTAGTTCAGGGCGGCGCATCTCAGGGCTATGATGAACTGAATAATGCAATGGTGTCACTTGAACTACGTGATAGTAATAAATTTAAAGAAGTCACTGAGGAAATTTCTTCTAAACCACAAGGTGAAAACCTGATGGTGATTTGGATGGACTTTGTAGAAGGTGAAGATTCATTCGCCGAAGAAGTTCAAAAGGAAGACCCTAAATTTATCTCTGCACCGACTGTTTCACAACCGATTAATTCTTCAGATGTCATGATTTCTGGCGGATTTGACGGTCAAGAAGGTGTAGAACGTGCACAAAATATTGCAGCACTATTAAACTCTGGTTCATTACCTGTTAAATTAACTGAGATTTATTCGACTTCAGTTGGTGCACAGTTTGGTGAACAAGCTCTAGATGAAACGGTCACTGCTGGATTGATTGGTGTTGCTTTAGTATTTATATTTATGATTTTCTTCTATAGAGTACCTGGCATCATTGCGGCGATTACTCTAACAATCTATATCTATCTTACATTAGTTGGCTTTAATGCAATCAGTGGTACATTGACCCTCCCAGGTATTGCGGCAATCATACTGGGTGTTGGTATGGCTGTGGACGCGAACATTATATTATACGAGCGATTAAAAGACGAGATTAGGATTGGCCGAAGCTTAAAACAAGCGTATAAAAAAGCAGCATCTTCATCCCTATGGACGATTGTAGATGCGAACTTAACAACATTAATCGCTGCTATTGTGCTCTTTATATTTGGTACTAGTAGTGTTAAAGGGTTCGCAACAATGCTACTCTTATCGATTCTAATGAGCTTTATTACAGCAGTAGTCTTAACGAGAGTACTTATGAATTTAATCGTTAATTCAAATTACTTTAATAAAAAAATATCTTGGTTTGGTGTAGCTAAAAAGAACATTCATAATATTACTGAAGGTAAAGACATTCAAGATCTTTCATCAATTTGGGACCGTTTTGACTTTGTCAAACATGCCAACAAGTTCTTTGCCCTTAGTGGTTTAATGATTGTAGCGGGTACTGTGATTCTCTTTATTTTTAAATTAAATTTAGGTATCGATTTTACAAGCGGGACACGTGCTGATATTACGACAGATGGTAATGTGACTGAAAGTGAAGTCACAGAAGAGCTCAGTGACCTAGGGGTTCCAGCAGAGTCAATTACAATGTCAGGTGAGGATACATTTGTAGCACGCTATGCGACTGATTTGAGTCAAGAGGAAGTCACTGACTTACAAAATCACTTTAATGAACTTTATGGTTCAGAACCAATGATTAGTACGGTGAGTCCTGTGATTGGTCAGGAGCTTGTACAAAATGCAATAGTAGCCTTAATTATTGCTTCGATTGGTATTATCATTTATACGTCGATTCGTTTTGAATGGCGAATGGCGCTTCCAGCAGTACTTGCGCTCTTACATGACGTCTTTATAATTATTGCAGTTTTCTCTATCTTAAGGCTTGAGGTTGATATAACTATCATTGCAGCAGTATTGACCGTCGTTGGTTATAGTATCAATGATACAATTGTTACTTTAGATAGGATTAGGGAAAATAATAGAAAAGTTAAAGTATACCGAAGTGAAGCTGAAATTAATGAAGTCATCAATCGTTCCTTAAGACAGACAGCGACAAGATCAATTAATACAGTATTGACAGTTATTATAGTTGTCGTCCTCTTGGTACTATTTGGAGCGACTTCAATCTTTAACTTCTCACTAGCTTTACTCATTGGTTTAATCAGTGGTGTATATTCTTCATTCTTCATTGCTATTCAACTATGGGGAGTGCTTAAACGTAGACAGCTTAGAAAAGCAGGTGGAGAATTAGTTGTCTATACTGATAAACCAAAAAATGATGATAAAGTTGTAGTATAATATTAGTACATTCAAACGTCCGGTTACGCCGGGCGTTTTTTAAGAGGTGATTGAGTGTTTACGTCAAAATTTACATGGCAAGTAAGAGAACGAACGAGCCAAATTGAAGATCAGCTAATTAAAGAATATAAATTAAACCAATTAGAGCAGACATTACTAGAAAATCGTGGCTATACATCAAGCGTTGAAGTGGAGACAATTCTAAATCCACAAACTTATAATTGGCAATATATCCCGAACATCCAGCATGCTATCAATATAATTAACACCCATCTTGAAAATAATAGTCGCATCTTAATTTATGGAGATTACGATGCTGATGGTATTACATCTACTGCTATGCTGTATGACGCTTTAAGAGGTAAAAGTGACAATGTATCTTATTTTATTCCAAACCGTATAGAACATGGTTATGGGCCGAACTATGATTTTTTTGAATTTGAAGTTGTGGGCAACGTCGATTTAGTTATTACTGTAGATAATGGTGTGGCACACAGTGAAGAGATCGGTTTATTAAGAGATAATGACATTGAAGTTGTCGTTATTGATCACCATAGTTTTTCAGAAGAAATTCCAAATGCAACCATTGTTCACACTGACTATAAAGAGAGTGCCTATCCCTTTAAGGAACTCGCAGCAGCAGGTGTGACATACAAGGTGATTGAAGGTTTAGACTTAATGAAAGACCAATATCTCGGTTTACTTGCTATTGGTACTGTGGCAGATATTGTCTCAATGACAGATGAAAACAAAATGTTAGTAAAAGCAGGCTTAAAAGTGCTGAACGAACAACTTCCACTTGGATTAAAATCATTACTTAAAACGAGTAATCACAGTGGATTGATTGATGAAGAGACGATAGGTTTTACAATCGGACCTAGACTGAATGCAACAGGTAGAATCGATGAGGCTTCTATTGGTGTAGAACTCCTACTCACCGAGGATGAAAACCAGGCTTATGAACTGTCAAGTGTGGTTGATAGTTTAAATACGGAGCGTAAGGCACTTGTAGAAACTATATACAATGAAGCGGTACAACAGATAGATGAGAGTAATGAAATTAATATTGTTATCGGAGAGACCTGGCATCATGGTGTATTAGGTATAGTCGCTTCTAGACTCACCGATGCTTTTGGAAAACCAGCTATCGTCTTAAGCCGAGACTTTGAGCTTTTTAAAGGCTCTGCACGGTCTATAGACGGTGTAAACTTACTTGAAGCGTTGAGGAAGTACCCTGAGTATTTCGAATCCCTGGGTGGACACTCTCAGGCACTCGGTCTAGCGATTTACGAGAGTGGAGCAGAAGAATTTAAAACGACCGTTACTGACCACTTCAACAATTTGAACTTGAAGTTAAAACCAGTTAAATTTATAGATTATAAAATTACTAAAGATAATTTGACCATGAAAGATTTTGAACGACTGTCTAGACTCAAACCGTTTGGTAAAGACTTTAACGTACCCACATTCATGATTACTAATCAAACAATCAAGAGCATTCGCCAAGTCGGTAAGGATAAGACACATATTAAAATTAATTTAGATGATACGGATATTGATATCATAGGTTTTAAATTTGGTCACTTATATAATGAAGTACAAGTAGGAGACCGGATTTCTCTTATCGGCACTTTAGATATCAATGAATTCAATCATAAGAGAAGTCTTCAGATGATTCTTTCAGATGCAAGAGTGGATGACCTACAGATATTAGATATGAGGGCGAAAAATGACCAAGACTTCTCACTAGTATCTAAAGAAGATACCTTTCTAACGTCTGATGTAAATGAGACGGAAAAAGGAAACTATTTTGTTTACGGTGAGGAATTACCTTTAGCAATGGACACACTTGTACTTAGAGATATTCCTTACTCCCTTTCGGCACTAAAAGAAAGTTTATCCGGTATTCAAGCCTCTAAAATCATCGTTATTTTTAACGATAAAAATGAGCTCTTCTTTGAAGGTTTACCTAGTAAACAAATTATTGAAAAGACAGATTCAGTCATTAAAAAAGCGGAGAATGGCTCAATCGATCTTACAATTCATGCACCGTACCTAGCTAGTAAACTTGATATATCTATGAAGAACTTGAAAAATATTATAGATATTTTAGTGGATTTAAGCCGTATTACGTTAGAACATGGTATAGTATATAAGGATAAAATCGAAGATGATATTGATATTGAACAGAGCGTGCATTTAAGACGCTTGACTGATAAAATTGAAGCGGAAGCAAAATTAAAAATGTCATCTGGGATTAAAATGAAAGATTATTTACGGACATTAATTACGACGTAAATGTGGAGGAAATTATGGATTTAAAACAGTATGTATCAGAAGTAGAAGACTGGCCGAAAAAAGGTGTCAGTTTTAAAGACATTACAACAATAATGGATAATGGTCCAGCATATAAGTATGCCACTGATCAGATTGTTCTTTATGCGAAAGAAAAAGATATCGATGTTGTAGTTGGACCAGAAGCACGTGGCTTTATTATCGGATGTCCAGTCGCTTACAGCATGGAAATTGGCTTTGCACCGGTACGTAAAAAAGGTAAGTTACCAAGAGAAGTGTTAGAATATGAATATGAGCTAGAATATGGTACAAACGTACTAACGATGCATAAGGATGCAATCAAACCTGGCCAACGCGTCTTAATTACTGATGACTTACTTGCTACAGGTGGGACGATTTTAGCGACAATCAAACTTGTGGAGGCACTTGGTGGTATTGTTGCGGGAATTGCATTTTTAATTGAACTAAAATACTTAAATGGTATGGAACTGCTAGAAGGTTATGATACCATTTCCTTAATAAGTTACGAAGATTAAGTTAAAGCCTGTTTATACAGGCTTTTTTATATAGCAAATGTTTTATTCAACGTTTATTTGTAGTATTATTATGCTATATCTAATTTAAGAAGGGCGGTCTGATCATGGATAAGGAATACCCATATAGTGCGAAAGACGTATTCAACATGTGCAGTGAATACATAGATGACAGCGATGTCCGTCTTATTAAAAAAGCATATGGTCTTGCAAAAGAAGCTCATGAGGGGCAATTCCGTAAAAATGGTCTGCCGTACATTGCACATCCTGTCCAAGTTGCAGGCATTTTAACAGAATTAAAACTAGATGCACCAACAATTATCGCAGGCTTTCTTCACGATGTCGTAGAAGATACGCCGTATACATTTGATGATCTTGCAGAGATGTTTAATGAAGAAGTTGCGGTTATTGTAGATGGTGTAACAAAATTAGAAAAAGTAAAATATCGTTCTCATCAAGAGCAGCAAGCTGAAAACCACCGTAAGCTCTTCATTGCAATAGCTAAAGACATAAGAGTTATTTTAGTTAAGCTGGCAGACCGCTTACACAATATGAGAACGCTAAAGGCAATGCCTGAGGAAAAGCAGGTGAGAATTTCTAAGGAAACATTAGAAATCTATGCACCACTAGCACATCGACTTGGTATCTCAAGTATTAAATGGGAGCTAGAAGATACTTCACTAAGATACATTGAACCTGGTCAATATTTCCGTATTGTTAGCCTGATGAAGAAAAAGCGTAGTGAGAGAGAAAATGTTATCAATGAAGCAATTGAAAAGATTGACCTTGAGCTTACAGATAGTCAAGTCAATCATAATCTGTCTGGACGACCTAAACACATCTATAGTATCTATAAAAAGATGCAAAAACAGGCAAAGAATTTTGAGCAAATCTTTGATTTACTTGCAATTCGTGTCTTAGTAGACGATGTGAAGGATTGTTATGCAGCACTTGGTATTATTCATACTATATGGCGACCGATGCCAGGACGATTTAAAGACTATATTGCTATGCCGAAACCGAATATGTATCAATCGCTACATACGACGGTCGTTGGGCCGAATGGTGATCCATTGGAAATACAAATTCGAACCCATGAAATGCATGAAATTGCTGAGCACGGGGTCGCTGCACATTGGGCCTATAAAGAAGGTGTTGATGCATCGAAAGTATCGCTAGATTCTAGGCTAAACTGGTTTAAAGAAATAGTAGGAAATGTTTCTGATAATCCAGATGCCGAAGAATTTATGGCAGCCTTAAAAACTGACTTATTGAGTGATAAAGTATATGTCTTTACACCAGATGGTGATGTCATTGAATTACCTAAAGGTGCCATACCGATTGATTTTGCCTATCAGGTTCACTCAGAAGTGGGTAATAAGATGGTTGGAGCGAAGGTGAATGGTAAAATTGTTCCGATTGATCATGAGTTAGAAACTGGTGACATCTTAGAAATTAGAACAAGTAAACAATCATATGGTCCAAGTATTGACTGGCTTAAGATGGTAAAAACATCTTCTGCTCGAAATAAGATACGGTCATTCTTTAAGAAACAAGATAAGGCTTTAAATATAGAAAAAGGGCGAACTGCTGTAGAGGCAGAAATCAAAGAACGTGGTTATAATCCTGATGAAATATGGAAAGAAAATTATATTGATGCCGTCTTAGACCGCTATAATTTACGTGAGGCTGATGACCTTTTCGCGATGATCGGTTTTGGAGGAGTAACTGCTAACCAAGTGACTAACCGCTTATTAGAAAAGGTTAAGGCAAAAGAAGCAGAACTTAAATCCAATAATGTTGAAGAGATAGACAGAACTAAGGAATATAAAGATATAGCAACTGAATCCGGTGTCTATGTTGAAGGCATGGATAATATGTTGATCAACTTATCCAAATGTTGTAATCCAATTCCTGGTGATGACATTATCGGCTACATTACTAAGGGACACGGTGTGAAAGTACACGTTAGTACATGTCCAAACATTATCAATGAAACTGAGCGTTTAATTGATGTAGAATGGGTTGGAAACAAAGAAGAGAACAAGCGATATCAAGTTGATTTAGAAATTACTGGTTATGACCGAAATGGCCTAGTCAATGAAATACTAAATTTAATTTCAAGCTTAAAAGTGCCAATTACGAGAGTAAATGGCTTAGCTGATGAAACAAAACAAGCTAGGGTAAGTTTATCGATTATGGTACCGAACAAACATGACTTACACCGTGTTGTAGATAGAATTAGACAATTACAAGATATATACAGCGTTGAACGCGTATTTAAGTGAGGGATGACGATGAAGATTGTATTACAAAAAGTATCACATGCATTAGTTAGCAATAACGAAATGTATAATGAGATCAATGATGGCTATTGCTTATTAGTAGGTGTGAGTCAATCATCCACTGTAGCTGATGCCAAGGCACTCGCTAAAAAAATTGCCAGTGCTCGTGTGTTCGAAGACGCAGAAGGTAAAATCAATCGATCAATCCAAGAAGTAGGCGGTCAAATCTTAAGTATCTCTCAGTTCACCTTATATGCTTCATTGAAAAAAGGGAATCGACCGAGCTTTACCGATGCTGCATCTGGTGACGTGGCAAAAGATTTATATCAAGCATTCAATGAAGGTTTAAGAGATGAGGGACTCATAGTTAAAGAAGGTTTCTTTGGTGAACATATGGACGTTAGAATTGTGAATGACGGTCCGATTACACTCATCTATGAAGCTGTGGATGGAAAAATAGTCTGATGGATACAATCAAAGCATTTTTTAAAAAAGTAGTATCGAATATTTTATATTTCTTAAAATATAAAAAACATTTATATGTAAAGCCTTTATTCATTTTAATTATTGCAGTTGGAATTTTATATTTAGCTGTTTATATATACAGAACGGTGATTCATGAACCTGAACAAACAATTACAATGGATTTTTCAAATGAAACAGAAGCACCAACCTATGATTTAAGTGGGGTCACTGTGGCGCTTGATCCTGGCCATGGCGGTGAAGATCCGGGTGCACCAAGTCAGTACGGTGAAAATGAAGATAATGTTGTCTATTCGATTGCTTCTAAGTTACAGACCACTTTAGAGGATTCAGGTGCTGAAGTCATTATGACACGCGGCGAAGAAGAAACGAAGAGTTTAGACGATAGGAAGGTTGAAGCAGATTTATTTATAAGCTTACATAGTGATGCTTTTGATGATCCTGCTATATCTGGTTTTACTACTTTTTATACTTATCCAGAACAAGAAGCCTTCGGTCAACATTTAAATGAAGCCTTAGATCGACATTCATTCCTTTATAATCGTGGGAATCAAACGATGAACTATCAGGTCACATGGCAGTTAGATTATCCTGGGGTTTTAGTTGAACTCGGTTATCTTTCAAATGAGTTTGATGACTATATCTTAAATGAAACGGAATATCAAGATAAGATGGTGACAGCGTTAATAGAAGGTATTAATTCTTATGTTCATAGATAACTTGACATAAACAATAATTCTGACTATTATTAAGAGACTAATTATAAATAATTAATTTTGCAAAGAGAGTATCTATATAAAAAGCAATAGAGAAATTCACCTAGGCTGGAAGTGAATGCTTAAAAAGATATTGGCCGACACTTTGCTCACACATCTGAAAATAAGCGGCAACAACCGTTATCTGTCTTGAGAGTACGATACTCGTACTGAACATAGGGTGGCACCACGACCATTTCGTCCCTTATACCATTTTTGGTATAAGGTTTTTTTGTATTTAAATAATTTATTTAGGAGAGATAATATGATTCAAGTACCAAGAGGTACCCAAGATATTTTACCGTCGGAATCTTATAAGTGGCAGTTTATAGAAAAAAAACTAGCTGAAGTTGCTAAAAGTTATAACTATAAAGAAATTCGCACACCTGTGTTCGAATCAACTGAACTTTTTGTCAGAGGTGTCGGCGGATCAACTGATATCGTCAATAAGGAAATGTATACCTTCCAAGATAAGGGTGATCGTAGTCTAACATTGCGCCCTGAAGGTACTGCTCCCGTGGTAAGAAGTTATATAGAGAATAAGATGCAACATGATGTTGAGCAACCCACAAAACTTTATTATTTAGCACCGATGTTTCGTTATGAAAGAAAGCAAAAAGGTAGATATCGTCAATTCGTTCAATTTGGTATAGAAGCAATTGGTGTAGAGGATCCATTAATCGATGTTGAAGTCATCAGTATGTTGATGAATATTTACCAATCATTTGGCTTGAAAAAGCTTAAGCTTAAGATAAATTCAATTGGTGATATCGATTCTAGAAATGAATATAATAAAGCCTTGGTTGAGCATTTTTCTCCAAGAATTGGTGAATTTTGTAGTGATTGTCAAAGCAGAATTAACACCAATCCAATGCGAATTCTAGACTGTAAGAAGGATAAGGACCATGAACTTGTTCAAACGGCTCCGAGAATGTACGATTATCTGAATGACGAATCAAAAGCATACTTTGAGGCAGTAAAAAACAAACTAGATGATTTAGATATCGAGTACGAAGTAGATTATAATCTCGTACGTGGTTTAGATTACTATACGCATACTGCCTTTGAGTTAATGAGTGATTCTGAAGGATTCGGAGCCATAACAACTTTATGTGGTGGCGGTCGTTATAATGGACTCTTAGAGCTGTTAGATGGGCCACAAAAAACGGGTATTGGCTTTGCCTTAAGTATTGAACGTCTACTTTTGGCACTAGAAGCTGAAGGTATCACAATTCCAGATGAAAGTGGCATTGAACTATACATTTGTACAATGACTGATGAAGCGCGTGATGTTGCAAGTACTTTACTTCACAAGCTTAGAAAAAACAATATTAGTGCAGAAATGGATTATGAAAATCGAAAACTGAAAGCTCAGATGAAAGACGCAGACCGAAAAAATGCACGTTATACCATCGTCTTAGGTGATGATGAGTTAAGTAGTGAATCGGTTGATATCAAAGAGATGGATACTGGCAATAGTAAAAATGTGAAATTCGACGAATTAATACAATTTTTGGAGGACCAATAAATGACAAGAATATTTTCAAATGAAGTGACCTTAGACAAGGATGGTGAGCAGGTTCATATACAAGGATGGGTACAAAAGCGTCGTGATTTAGGTGGATTAATTTTTATTGATATGCGTGACTTAAAAGGGCAAGTGCAGGTCGTCTTCAACCCAGATGTGTCTCTTGAAGCGCTTAAGATTGCAGATACAATCCGCACAGAATATGTTGTGAGTATTCATGGTGAAGTAATCAAACGAGATGAATCTCAAGTGAATAAAAATATTCCATCTGGTGACATTGAAATTTTAGCGAGTGACATTGAAATCTTAGCAAAAGCTAAGACGCCACCGTTTCAAGTGAGCGAAGACAAGGTAAATGAAGATACACGGTTAAAATATCGTTATATTGACCTCCGTCGTAAAAAACTACAAAATATTTTACGTACGAGATATAAAATTAATAAAGCTGTCAGAAATTTCTTAGATAAAGAAGATTTCATGGATATTGAAACACCTGTTTTATCTAAATCATCTCCTGAGGGTGCGAGAGATTATCTTGTACCTTCTAGAGTACATCCAGGAGAATTTTATGCACTACCACAATCGCCACAAATCTATAAGCAACTATTAATGTTGTCTGGTCTAGAAAGGTATTACCAAATCGTTAAATGCTTTAGAGATGAAGATTTACGAGCAGACCGTCAGCCAGAATTTACACAGATAGACATTGAAAAATCATTTACTAACATAGAAGATATGATTGAGATGAATGAACGGTTAATTCAGTTTGTTATGAAAAAGGTTAAAAATATTGATGTGCCTGCACCATTTAGCCGAATCACTTACGATGAAGCAATGGCGAGATACGGGGTAGATAAACCCGATACGCGTTTTGCTTTAGAACTACAAGATATTAGTGAATTTGCTAAGACATCAGACTTTAAAGTATTCTCATCTGCAGTGGAAAGCGGAGGTATGGTGAATGCTTTAGTACTAGAGGGCCAAGCTAAAAACTATTCACGTAAGGATATTGATAAGCTTGAAGCATTCGTTAAAAATTACGGTGCTAAGGGTCTCGCCTGGTTGAAGGTCAGTGAAGAAGGGTTACAAGGTCCAATTGCAAAATTCTTTGATGATGAAAGTCAAAAGGAATTATTTAAAAAACTTGACCTTAAAACTGATGACCTTGTCCTATTCGTTGCAGATAAAACTTCTGTTGTACATGCAAGCCTAGGTAACTTAAGAAATAAATTAGGTAAAGATTTAGGATTGATCGACCCAGAACAATTTAACTTCATATGGGTAACCGACTGGCCATTACTAGAATACGACGAAGAACTTGAACGTTATTTTGCGGCCCACCATCCATTTACTTCACCTAGAGAAGAAGATATTGATAAACTAGAAACAGCACCTGAAGAAGTAAAAGCAAACGCCTACGACATTGTTTTAAACGGCTATGAACTCGGTGGTGGATCGATTCGTATTTCAGACTCAAGTCTTCAAGAAAAAATGTTTAAAGCACTTGGATTTACTGATGAGGAAAGAGACAGACAGTTTGGTTTCCTAATTGAAGCCTTCCAATATGGTGCACCACCACATGGTGGTATTGCTTATGGGTTAGACCGCTTTGTAATGCTATTAACAGGATCTGATAATATCAGAGATGTTATTGCCTTTCCTAAGACGCAAAATGCAAGTGATTTAATGATGCAAGCACCTTCTGAAGTTTCTAAAGCTCAATTAAAAGAGTTAAATATTGATTTAGACATTGGCAAATAAGACGAAAATTGTTTACACTTAGACTGAGATGAATTCATCTCAGTCTATTTTTAAAATTATGGAGGCGGGGAATGCAAACATTCGTTGATCCAAATGCAGCGACAATTGAACTCGGCAGTTTAGAGCACATCATTTATTTGATTGGATTTGCCCTAGTTATTGCATTTTTAATCAAGAACAGATGGTGGGTAAAAGAAGAACCAAAAAAGGCAATGGTGATAATACTTTCATTTGCCGTTTTACAGCGCGTTCTGAGTGTCATTTACTTTGTCGGATTCACTGATTATTCATTAACTGAGTCCTTACCATTGCACATTTGCCGTTTAGTTTGCTATCTGATTATCATTCAGTTCTTTGTAAACAAAGCTTGGTTGGATCAAATTATTTTTTATTGGGGAATTTTTGCTTACGCATCATTCATCTATCCTGTAGGCATCTCATCACCATTCCACATGCTTGGTGTAACATTCTTTATCCTGCATAGTTTAATTATCGTATATCCATATATCAGACATGCCATTAATGGCTTTGTACCTAATATCAAAGGTTCAATAATTTCTGCATTAGGTTTTATGGTATATATGACAGTTGCACACTTATTAAATAAATCAATAGGTAGTAATTACTTCTACACTATTGACCGGCCATTCTGGCAAGACTTAGGAGAGTTCGAATATTATATTATTACACTTTCTGGTGTGATGTTTGGTTTTGTTATTGTCGGCATACTGATACAATCAGTTATACCAATGTTCCGTTATATTACAAAGAGTCGATTAAAAGAAAATTAAACTTTATTTATGAAAAACAAGCAGGCAATATAAAAAATGGTATGAACATCCATTGTTTAAGATGTTCACACCATTTTTATTTTGCTACCATAACTTAAAGCCTTTAGCACCTGGAATGTTCTCTGTAAACATTTGTGTGATTGGTACCGTGTAGGCAATTAGTACTAAAAAGGCTGTAATTATAAAGAGCAGCCTCCAATTATCGACCCATCTGACTGGCGGATCATTCTGATCAAGGAATTCTGCGACAGGAAATTCTTCAATTTCATCTGTTTTTGGTCCAGTAATCAATTTCAGGAACATTAGTATTGCGATAATAATTGCAATGAATAAGAAAGAACCCCCGACGGCTTGCATGACCTGATAAGTAATCCATTCTTCTGCGACTGGCGCACCGCCGTATTCAGAGAAGGTTGAACGACGTGGAGCGCCTCTTAATCCTGCAAAGTGCATAGCTGCAGACATAATACCCATACCCAGTGCCCATGTGTAAGCGAGCATCAGTCCCAATCTGTTCGCAATGCGGTCGATTTTATGTCCTGTAATATGTGGAAGTAAAAATAACATTGCTGCGAAGTAGGTAAGTACGACAGGTGCACCTACTGTGATGTGGAAGTGACCCACAATCCAAATCGTATTGTGTACCAATTGGTTCATTTGACCGGATGCATTAATAATACCTCCAAGTCCACCTGGAACGAAGAAGAGCATACCTATAAATACCAGCACAAATCGTGCATCAGACCATGGTAATTTTTTAAACCAATCTAATAAACCAGTGGCGCCTTTGTTACGTCCATAAGTTTCAAATACAGCAAACATACTAAAGGCAGTCATTAAGGATGGAATAATAACCATGAAAGTTAGAACAACTTGTAGTCCTTTCCAAAATGCATCAATACCAGGATCAACGAGTTGGTGGTGAATACCAACTGGGATACTGAAGAATAAGAATAATACAAAAGCAAGACGCGCTAGTTTATCTGAGAATCCTTTTGTACCTAATATTTTTGGCATCACTGCGTACCATACCATGTAAGCAGGTAAGAGCCAGAAGTAAACCAAGGCATGACCAAAATACCAGAATAAGGTACGACTTAGTGTAATATTTATTGTCTCAACCCAACCAACGGACCAAGGAATAAATTGGAATAGTACTGTTGTTGCAACACCTATTGTACAGACATACCACATAAGGTTATTTACAGCTGTCATATAGCTCAGTAAAGGTGTCTTTTGTCCTTTATTCTCTTTGCGCCAACGGAAGTAACGCATCATTTGGCCTAAAGCAGACAACCATGTACCAACGATGACTAGCGTTAATCCAATATAGAAAATAACATGTGCTTGAAGCGGTGCATAAAAAGTATATAAAACTGAAGCTTCATTAGTCGCAATCATCACCGCGGCCATAAGCGTACCGACAGTCATTACCCAAAAGCCAATCCAACCGAGTCGACGTTCTTTGTTGTTTAACGGACCTGCAGTTCTTGAAAGCGCAGCAATTTGAAAGCCCATTATAAAGAAGAATGTCATGACTAAGGCAAGTATAACACCGTGTAATGTTAAAAGTTGATAATAACCGATACCAAAAGGTAATTCGAATTGACCTGAACGTACTAAGGTCTGCAGGAGACCAGCAGATCCACCGATAAGTAAGGCGAATGCAACCCAAAACATGTTTGCTAAAACAAGTTTACTATCTTTAGAATCTACCTTAGTGTGTGGTGCAAACATTTGAGCAGTTGTGAAATTAGTCATTCGTTGTACCTCCATCTACGATTTTCAATTTAGATGTCATATCAGCATGACCGACACCACAATATTCGTTGCAGAGTATTAGATGTTCTCCAGGCTCATCAAAGGTCATATCATATGTGGAAATTAGACCCGGTTCAGCCATCATGTTGATATTTGTCCCAACGACTTGAAAGCCGTGAACAACATCTGGGCTGGTGACATGGACTTTAACTTTAGAACCCACAGGAATTTCAACTTCACCTGGTTCATACATAAAAGCACTCGCAACAAAATATAAATCATAATCATGATCTCCAGAAGTTGCCTCGACGAGTCCGGGCTCTTTAAATCGTTCATCATCTCTGACATGTTCAGGATTTATAGTTTCAATACCACTTGCAGCAGGTGTGTGCCCACCATGGACTGCAGATATACCTAAAATAATTAAAAATATCGCAAGAGAACCGGTCCCAAGCGTAATCCAAATTTTCTCAAACTTGTGCATGTGTTAACCTACATCCTTTCCATGAATAAAATAAATGCACCGAACCAACTGAGTAACATTAAACCTCCGAGAAAAAGTACCATCATAAATGTGCCTCTTAAATCCATATTTTGATGGCTATCTTCTTCGTTCTTTTTGTCTAAATTTTTCTTCTCAGTCATACTTTCACCTTCTTTACGAATGTTTTCTATACATAAATTGTAAGCGAGTAGGCCTCAGAAAAAAGTGATATTTGTCACACTTTATGATAAAATTTACTCAAATGACTGGAGGTTAAATTATGATGAATAATACAATTTTTTATCCTGACCAACTCATTAGTCTTATAGAAACTCACGGCTCAAAAATGAGCTTTAACAAAGGCGATTATATTTATTATCCAGGTGATGAAACAACCTACATATGCACCATTAAAAAAGGACAAGTATTTATTAGTCGTATGCAACCAGAAGGTGTTGAATTGGCCACAAATTTAATTAGTGAGAAAGGCATATTTGGTGCTGTAACACTCTTTTGTGGACCGAAAGTTCATGCAACTTACGCTAAGGCAAAAGTAAATACAGAAATCTATAAAATTTCTAGAAAGAGATTTGAGACTCTAATATTAGAAAATGAAGATATAAAAACAGAATGGATGCACTGGGTAGAGATTGATCGACAACGCTCAATTACTAAAATGCGAGACAATATCATGTACGGTAAAATTGGGGCACTTTGTTCAACTTTAATTCGCTTATCCAATTCATTTGGTGAAAAGACTTCAAAAGGGATTGTAATTAAAACAAAGATTACAAACCAAGAGATGGGGCAATTGTGTGGAACCTCTAGAGAGGTCGTTAATAGATTATTGAGAGAATTAATTCAGCAGGAATTGATTACAATAGAAAATAAAGTAATTACAATACATAACATCGAAAAACTACGACATATGATTAATTGTGAAGACTGTCATATAGATGTTTGCCAAGTATTTTAAAGCGCTTTCAGACTTTTTAGTTTACTTCTATATATTTTGTGGTATTATTATATTAATAGAAATTCCTGAAGAGTTCGTGATGTGTTGAATTATATTTTGACCTAACACCTTTTTAAACGGGAGCCTAATTGGTTTTCCTTCGAAAAACAAGCCTATGAACGCAATAGGACGTTTGGAGTTGGGAACAGGGCACCCACCTGCAAATAGCAGGCCAAAATAATCAACAATAACACACGGCTTATGTTGGGTATTTCGGTAGCCACCAAGTTTTCTTGGTGGTTATTTTTTATGAGAAAAAGCAGTGTGGATTTTCCACACCGCTTTATTTATTTAAATTTTTAAGTTTGCGATAGGTTTCGGTTAAAGTTTGCTCGTATTTACTAATGCCATCATCTTTATAATATCTCTTATTTTTAATCGCATCAGGTAGATATTGTTGACTAACAACATGGTTAGGATAATCATGTGGGTATTTGTAGCCAATGGCATTACCTAATTCCTTAGCACCTTTATAATGTCCATCCCTTAGATGGCGAGGTATTGCACCGGTTTTTCCTTTACGTATGTCAGATAATGCCTGATCAATACTTGTAATTGCTGTATTTGATTTAGGTGTTAAGGCGAGCTCAATTACAGCTTGTGACAAGGGAATACGCGCTTCTGGAAAACCAAGTCGTTCTGCAGCAATTATCGCATCAAGTGTTCTTGATGCGATGTTTGGATTTGCAAGGGAAATATCTTCATAAGCAATGACGAGTATACGTCTTGCAATTGTAACCAAATCACCAGCTTCAATTAAACGTGCTAGGTAGTGAAGCGCTGCATCGACATCGCTACCACGAATAGATTTCTGTAAGGCGCTCATTACATCATAATGCATGTCACCGTCTTTATCGTGTAAGAATGCTGATTTTTGCATACAATCTAAGGCATCTTGCAAGGTGATGTTAACAGTACCATCTTCTTTGTTAGAACTTAAGGCAGCAAGCTCTAGAGCATTTAAAGCACTTCTTACATCACCATGTGAAGAGGAAACAAAGTGTTCAATTGCATCGTCTTCAATTGTTATATTTAAATCAGCTAAACCACGTTCACTATCGTTAAGAGCTCTCTGGATTGCGGTTTTAATATCCTCTGTTTCTAATGGATTTAGTTCAAAAATTTGAGTTCTTGAGCGAATGGCGGGATTAATTGCATGGTAGGGATTGGAGGTTGTCGCCCCAATTAGAATAATCGTACCTTTCTCTAAATGAGGTAAAAGAAAATCTTGTTTAGCCTTATCCAGCCTGTGGATTTCATCTAAGAGTAAGATGACACTCCCGCTCATTTTACCTTCTTCTGCAACAATCTGCATATCTTTCTTAGTATCCGTCACCGCATTTAAAGTGCGGAATTTATATTTAGTTGAACCAGCAATGGCACTTGCTATACTGGTCTTACCAATACCCGGTGGGCCATATAAAATCATTGATGACAATCTTTTTGCGTCGACCATACGTCTTATAATACCACCTTGGCCGACGAGATGGTTCTGACCTAGGACTTCATCAATATTTTGAGGACGCATTCGATAGCTTAACGGTTGGTTATTCATAGTTTTTCACCTTACTTTAAAGATATGTTATATTTAATTATAATACAAAATCTTTATGAACTTAAATTTTAGAGGTGTAACAATGAAAATATCCACTAAAGGTAGATATGGATTATATTTTATGCTGACATTAGCAAAAGAATATGGCATAAAAAAACGTAGTGTAAAATCAGTAGCAATAGAAAGAGATATTAGTGATTTATATCTAGAACAGATTGTTGCTAACTTAAAGAAAGATGGTTTAGTTAAAAGTACAAGAGGTGCGTACGGGGGATATGAACTAAATTATCCACCAAAAGAAATAACAGTAGGGCAAGTGTTCTCTGCAGTAGAAGAAAATGTCATGGTGGTTGATTCCGACGATCATGAGAGTAAAAATGAAAGCTTCTTGTGGAAACGTATTGGTAATGCCGTTAACGATGTGTTAGATCACACGACCTTACACGATATTATCGACAATGATACAGATGAATTTGATGGATATATGTTTTATATCTAAATGTTAAATGCCCCTAGATTAAAAAATCTAAGGGCATTTTTTATATACCTATTCTTTAGAACCTACCTGATTTAACGATTGACCAGAGGAGCCAAATAAACATGCCCATTGCAAAAATAGCTGCAATTTCAATGATAGGTATTCTAAAAATAATACTACCTTCACCGAGTATAGCTGAGCCGACTATAAGTCCTACCATGACAATACAAAAGGCAAGTAAAACAATAGAGAAACTAAGTCGGTTAATGACTCTATCTAGATGTTTTGAAAATTGGGAACGGCCTTTAACATCAATTTCAATCGGTAAATTAGAGTTTTTTAAGCCTTTAGAAAACTGGTGCACATTAGAAGTTACATCTCTAAGTTCTGTACCAATTTGCTGGAGCTCATCGATTTGAAAATCGATTAAGTTTTTAGGGTTATATCTTTCAAGTAATAAAGCCTTACCAAACGGTTCAGCAACGTCCATAATACTAAAGTCTGGATCCAGCTTACTGACGACACCTTCTAGAGTTAAGAGTGTCTTCGCTAGTATTGTGAAGTCTTGAGGTAACTTAATTTTATACTTATTCGCAATGCCAAATAAATCATTGACTGCATCAGAGAAATTCAATTTGGATAAGGGAACATCATAATATTTATCTCTCATGATTTCCGCTTCACGATTTAACTTTTTCATTGAGACATCAGCTGGGACAACACCCATTTTTACGATAGATTTAACAACACCTGATGCATCTTTTTTCATTAATGAAATCAGTAATGAACCAAAGTTATTTTTTAAATCACTTGTCAAGCGACCAATCATTCCAAAGTCTAAAAAGACGAGACTGCCGTCATTTAACACACTGACATTACCTGGATGCGGATCACCGTGGAAGTAGCCATCTTCAAAGATTTGTTTAAAAATTGACTTAGCTAGTGTGTCTGCCACTTTACTTCGGTCAATATTTAATGCATCGAGCTTATCGAATTGGTTTATAGGTGTACCTTTTATAAAGTCCATCACTAAAACTTCTTTAGTCGTATAATCCCAATGAATACCAGGGATGATTACACGACTGTCATGCTTATGAGTTTTACTTATGCGTTCCATATTTCTCGCTTCAATCGTATAATCTAATTCATTGATTAAAGCGGTTGAAAATTCATCGATCATATCGGTAACTTGATAGTTTCTTGCCCACTCAAGATTTGACTCAGCGAGTGTTGCTAAATGCCTGAGAATTTCAAGGTCTGTGCGGACAGTCTTTTCAATATTTGGACGTTGCACCTTAACGGCAACATCTTCACCACTTAATAACATTGCCCGGTGAACTTGACCAATTGAGGCAGACCCGACTGGATCTTCATCAAAGATCATAAATATTTCATCCATTGGAGCGCCGAGTGCATCTTCAATAATCGTCTTCACATTGTCACTCGGAAAACTTGGCACGTGACTCTGTAGTTTTTCAAGTTCTTTAATGAGCTCTGGTGGGAGTAAGTCACCACGTGTAGAAGCAATTTGACCTAGCTTAATAAAGGTGGTCCCCATCGATTCGATAAACAAGCGAATTCTCTCTGCATAGGTTAATTCTTGAACTTCATCATCTTTTTGACGAATTAGTAATCTTCTTGGTAGGGAAATTACCTTATCTAGGCCGAGCTCCTCAATAATATAACCAAAGCCACTTTTTGAAATTGCAATTGCAATTTCTCTGTAGCGATTAATGTAAGACACACGTGTTTGCAGACTCATAAACCATCACTCCTATATGAAAAAACGCTTAAGTCTATTATAGAATAAACTAAAGTAATAGTTAAAGTATAGGACTTAGAAAAACTGATTGAATAATGCTTTAATCGCAGGGACATGATCCTGTGACTGTATGGCAAACATCATACTATATTCAGTCGAACCTTGATTCATCATACGAATATTTATATTGCTGTCAGCAAGTGCGGTAGTCACTCGCTGAACGGTTCCGACCTGCCGAGCCATACCAAGTCCGACAATGAATAAGAGACTAAGATTATCTTCGACTTCAATCCATTCAGGCTCTAGTTGTGTGTCGATATCTTCAATGACACGTTCTAAATTGTCGTTGCCTTCAAATTGATTGGAACGTATGATGATTGAAATATCATCAATTCCTGAAGGCATATGCTCATAAGATATGTTGTAATCTTCAAGTATTTGTAAAATCCGCTTTGTAAATCCGACTTCCTTGTTTAAAAGATACTTGTGTAAGTTTATGGAAATAAAACCTTCATCACATGAAAAGCCGATTACCGGAACTTTTGGATCTAAAGCTCTTTCGGCAACAATTTTTGTTCCTTCAACAGTTGGATCATTTGTATTTCTAATCATGACAGGGATTTTTTCCTGATAGAGTGGTTCAAGCGCTTCATCATGGAAGATACCAAAACCTGCATAGGCTAATTCTCGCATTTCTTTATAGGTGATTTCTTTAATCTTATAAGGATTATCTATAATACCTGGGTGTGCTGCAAAAATATAAGACTCATCCGTATAGTTCTCATAAATATCTGCAGATAGTCCTCGGGCAATGATCGCACCAGTTATATCTGATCCACCTCTCGCAAAAGTGATGATGTCATCATCTTCTGAATAGCCAAAGAATCCTGGAATAACTAAGACATCTTCTTCATAGTCTTTAAGTTTTTTTATTTCATCATAAGATGATTGGAGTAAGCGTGCGTTAGCAGGTGTATTTGAAACGATAATACCCGCTTCTTTTGGAGAGACGTACTTACTCGATAAGCCGAGCGTATTGAGGTATGTACTAATTAATTGAGCATTGAAATCTTCACCAGATGATTTAAGCGCATCGAGTAAATATGCTTGTTCCTCTATATTGTTTAAACGGTCATTTAAGATGGCCTCAAAACTTTCGACTATTTTTGTCTCTAAAGAAAGTTCTTCAGCGATTGAACGATAGCGATCCATGATTTCATCTATTATCTTAGAAGTATCCATATTTGCGACTTTATTTGTATAAAGCGCAATAAGTAGATCTGTGACTTTAACGTCATCATCAAAACGTTTACCAGGCGCACTAACGACAATGGTTTTAATGTCACTGTCTCCTTTAACGATTGCTGCAACCTTTTTAATTTGACTTGCATTTGATAAGGAACTTCCACCGAATTTAGCTACTTTCATATTTAACACCTTTTTTTATATATTTTTATTAGTTTATTATATTACAAGAAAAGTTTAGAAAAGTGTAGAGTTTTCTGAATAATGTCTTGAAATTTTTTCAAAACGCATCTAATATGAGAATCTATAACAGATTATTGGAGGTCACTATGGAAAAGAAAATTGCCTTACTCGGAATGGGCACCGTTGGTAGTGGTGTTATCAAATTATTCAGAGAAAATGAAGACTTGATTAAAGAAACAACAGGTCTTACCTTTACCATTACACATATTTTAGTGTCAGATACAAAAAAAGAAAGAGACGTAGATGTATCAGACATGCATGTGACCGATAATATTGAAGAAATTAATTTAGATAACATTGATTTAGTCGTTGAAGTGATGGGTGGTATCAATGATACTAAAGACCTTTTACTACAGATTTTAGGATTAGGCATACCTGTCGTCACTGCGAATAAGGATATGTTAGCAATACACATAGATGAACTAGAGGAAAAAGCAATAGAAGCGAATACTAAGATTCTTTATGAAGCAGCAGTAGCTGGTGGTATTCCAATTATCAATAGTATGAAATATAGTTTAAACAGTAACAAAGTTAATAAAGTGATGGGTATTTTGAACGGTACGACAAACTATATGTTAACTAAGATGAGTGACGAGGGTTGGGATTATGAATTAGCCCTTTCTACAGCTCAAAATATTGGATACGCAGAAGCAGATCCTACAGCTGATGTTGACGGAATAGATGCTGGAAGAAAAATCTTATTGTTAGCAAGACTTGCCTTTCATAAGAAATTTGACTTCAATCAAGTCACTATGTCTGGTATATCTGGTGTGGAGATTAAGGATGTTAACATCGCTAAATCTAATGGCTTTACCATAAAGTTACTTGGGGTAGCTGAAGCGGTAAATGAGGATTATCACTTATCTGTTTCACCAATACTGATATCAAATAACCATCAACTGAGCAGTGTTAAAAATGAAAAAAATGCAGTGTATATTACAGGTAATGGCATCGGAGAAGCAATGTTTTATGGACCTGGGGCAGGAAGTTTAGAGACGGCCTCAGCAGTTTTAAGTGATATGATTAACGTCTTTAATATCGATGTGAATCAACTAACTTTACCGACAAAGACTGCTGCAATTAATAATGGTATAGTTGAAGCAGATTATTATATTCGTTTTAGTGAAGAAATTAAGATGGTTAAAAGTGTCTTAGATAGTGAGAACATTTCATATGAAGTTTTAGATGATGAAAACGCTGTTTGTATTATAAAAGATGCTAATGAATCATCGTATAAAACATTTACAAATAAGCTAACGTCAGAAGTTTCATACCAAATATTAGGGGCTGATTTATAATGGCATGGCAAGGGCTAATTAAAGCGTTCGGAGCATATTTACCGATTACAGAACAGACACCTCAACTCACTTTATTTGAAGGTAACACGCCTTTAGTAAAATTAGATAAAGTTTCCGATACTTTAGGCATCGATTTATATGCTAAGTTTGAAGGCTTGAATCCTACAGGATCGTTTAAAGATAGAGGAATGGTACTTGCTGTTGCAAAAGCCAAAGAAGAGGGTGCACACACTGTAATTTGTGCGTCTACAGGAAATACTTCAGCTTCTGCTGCAGCCTATGCAGCTCGAGCAGGTCTTAATGCAATTGTTGTGTTACCAGAAGGTAAGGTAGCAGCAGGGAAAATTTCACAAGCGATGATGGCTGGTGCAAAGACGGTATCTATCGATGGTAATTTCGACGATGCCTTAAAAATTGTGCGTAAGATTGCTGAAAAAAATGAGGGTGTAGAATTAGTAAACTCCTTAAATCCGTACCGTATTGAATGCCAAAAGACTGCAGCATTTGAAGTGGTTGATGAATTAGGGAAAGCACCAGATTATTTAGCGATTCCGGTCGGTAATGCTGCTAATATTGCTGCTTATTGGAAAGGGTTTAAAGAGTACCATGAACAAAAACATTCTGGTTTACCAAAGATGTTTGGCTTTGAAGCAGAAGGTTCAGCTGCAATTGTTAAAGGGAAAGTTATTGAAAATCCTGAAACTATTGGTACAGCAATTCGTATTGGTAATCCAGCTTCCTGGACTAAAGCTGAAGAGGCAAGAGATGAATCAAAAGGTAAGATTGATGCTGTCACAGATGATGAAATTTTATCCGCCTATAAATTAGTTGCACAAACCGAAGGTGTCTTTTGTGAACCGGGATCCGCAGCTTCTCTTGCAGGTGTCATAAAATCAGTGAATAACGGGTCAATTGAAAAAGGTGCAACTGTCGTAACTGTCCTTACAGGAAATGGACTTAAAGATCCAGATACAGCGATTGATACAGCTATGGAAAAACCGAAGAAATTACCATTAGATGAACAAGCGATTGTTGATTATATTGAGAGTTTAGGTCGATAATATGAGCGAGTTATCATTCAAAGTACCCGCATCAAGTGCTAACTTAGGACTCGGCTTTGACTCAATCGGTGTTGCAGTAGATTTATTTTTAACTGTTGAAACAACATCCTCAGATGCGTTTAAAGTGGAATTTAAATCTAAAGAACTAGAAGTTTTGCCATCCGATGAGACAAATCTAGTCTTTGAAACTGCATTAAAGATAGCAAAGGATTATAAGCGAACACTACCACCAATTCATATGATTATGGATAGTGATATTCCACTCTCACATGGCTTAGGATCATCCTCTAGTGCAATAGTTGCAGGAATAGAAATTGCTAATCATTATTTAGACTTAAATTTAAGTGACCACGAAAAAGTACTGATCGGCTGTCAAATAGAGGGGCATCCAGATAATGTGGGCCCATGTATAACAGGTGGTGCCTTTGTGGGCTACTACTTAAATAATGAACTGTATTATTATCATATCGATATTGGAAAACTTGGAATAATTATTAGTGTGCCGAATTACGAAATAAATACTATTGAGGCTAGAGAAGTATTACCAAACGCCTATACAAGAGTAGAGGCAGTGGCGCAAAATGCCCTGGCCAATGTGATGATTCTTGCATTACAAAACCAAGATTATCAGTTAATGGGTCATTTAATGATGAAAGATAACTTTCATGAACCCTACAGACAACCATTAATTAAGGAATTTGAAGAAATTAAGGAAATGGCACTCAAAAATGGTGCCTTAGCCACAGTAATCAGTGGCGCAGGTCCGACAGTTCTAACATTAGTTGAAGAAAATGATACAAGGGCTGTTTTAAAACACCTACAAACTATTCACTCCTGTGAGCATAGAATTGTAAATGTCTATAAGAAATAAAAAAATGTGCATCTGACTT